>NZ_JBFTRY010000230.1:0-4927 GCF_056399745.1 Dyella sp. 01N36 | reverse complement strand
GTATGCGGTAGACCTGCAGGGCCTGCCACGACATCGAGGTCACCGGGCGGTCGTTGCTGGCATTCCAATCGAGACCGCCGCGCAAACCTTTCACGGCCAGGCGCCCGTCGGCATCGGCGGCGTCCAGACCGTCGGTGTCGAAAGCAAAACTTCGCAGGCCATCGGCGCCCAGATCGAGATTGCCGCTGAGCTCGCCATCGATGCGCATGTCGCGCAAGCCCAGCGTCGCCAGCCATGCCTGCCCGTACCGCTGGTACGCCGCCGGGAAGCGCGACTGCAGGCGATCGAGCTTGAGCTGCTGCAGGTCGCCCTTGGCGTTGAACGACATGGCCCCCTCAAGCTGCAGGGCATCGGCATCAGCCACGCGCAGGCGATTGAAATCGACCGCGCCGTTGCGCGTCGCGGCGGACAGGCTCAGCTGCACGGGGTGATCGGGCAGTCGCGCATAGATGGGGCCCAACAGCAGCTCGCCACCGCGCAGGCTGGCATCCAGGTCGATGCGGGTGGGTGCGCTGGTCGTGTCGAGGTTGAGTCGACCGTTGCCATTGACGGACTGTCCGGCCAAGGCACCGCCGGGCGTATCGAACCCGCCGCCGTTGAGCGCAAATTGCCCGGACGCCTGCAGGCCTTTGTCCTGAATATCCAGCGCCATGTCCGCATCAAGCTTGCCGCCGGTGGCTCGTCCGGACCAGACCGTGCTCAACAAGCCCTGCAACCAGGCCAGCGGCACGCCCTTGAGGCTGATCTGGGCGTGGGTCGGCTGGTCCAGCGGCAAGGCCGTGCTCGCCTGGATCACGCCCTGGGTCAGGTCGATCTGCAGCGTATTGGCCGCCTCGTCGATCACCATCGACACCTTGGCGTTGCTCAGTGCCGCGCCCGGGGCACCGGCAAGCTGGGCGGTGCCATCGAACAACCAGCGCATATGGGTGTCACGCTGGAGCACACCCTGCAGGTCCACGCCGACGCGCTTCCAGCCCATCGCCGGTACGTCGGCCTTGGCCGCGTGCAGACTGAGCTTGAGGCCACCCTCCCCGTCTTCGCCGATCTGCGACTGCACGCCCTGCATCTTCAGCCCGGGAGCGGTCACCGTCTTGGCGCCCAGCGCAACATCGGCGCGGGCTGGCAGCGACCAGCACGCCCAAAAGAGCATGCAGAGAGTGAGAATAAGTTGGCTTGATGTGGGGCGCATGAAGCGCCATTCTGCCAAAATCAGCTGAACGACACGGACAAGTCATGCAACACACGCTTTCCAGCGAGCCTTCAGGCCATCGGAGCGCGCCCATCACCGTCCGCGCCCTGGTAGCCGACGACGACCCGAGCAGCCGTCTTTTCCTGGTGGAAGCCCTGCGCAGCCTCGGTCTGCACGCGCATGCCTGCCATGACGGCCCCTCGGCGATTGCCATGGCACGCCACGAGGCCTTCGACCTGCTCCTGCTGGATTGCCGCATGCCCGGCGCAGGCGCCGAGGAAGTGCTCACCGCCTTGCGCCACGATCCGCAGGCACGCTCCAGCGATTGCACCGCCGTCGCCACCAGCGCCGAGATGGATGTCATCGAACGGCAACGCCTGCTTTCCGCGGAATTCAGCGAGGTGCTGCAAAAGCCCTGCAGCCTGGCCGACCTGCGTCGCATCCTCGCGCTGGTCTATGCGGGCGCTGCCGCCGTGCCGTTGCTGGATGACGAGCAGGCGATCGCCACCATGGGCGACGCGGATGTGGTGAGGGCGATGCGCACGCTGCTACGCGCGGAGTTGGCAGGGCTGTATCAGGATCTTGATGCGCTGCTGGACGATACCGAAGCACTCGCCGACCGCATGCATCGACTGCGTTCGTCCTGCGGCTTCTGCGGCGCAGCGGCGCTCGGCGTCCAGGCAACGTTGCTGCAGCGCCATCTCAAGCTCAAGCATTCCGGTTCGCTGGCGCCGCTGTCGCGCTTTCGTCGTTCGCTGCTGGCCACCATCGAAGCGCTGGGCGGCGAAACGACCGCCTGAGCTCAGCGACGCGACAACGCCGCACCCAGCACGTGCCACGCCCGCAGCTCCCCACCGCCCAGATGAAAGCGGATCACCTCGCGCATCATGCTGCGCAGGGCAGACAGTCCAGCGGTATCGGGCATCTCGTCGCCGGCCAGGGCGAGCAGATCGACACCGCGCAAGGCATGCGCCGTTCCCGGGCGGCATGGTGCAGGCCCCTGCTCCACGACATAGCGGTAGAGCTGCGTCGGTTCCAGCGGCTCGCCGGACTCCGCTTCGACTTCCAGCTGCAGGCCATAGCCGATGGCTTCGAGCAGGTCGCGCTCGAAACGCCGCAGCGTCCAGGCCAAAGGCTCGCCACCCGCAAGGCGCGGCAAGGTACGCGCATACGCCTCGAACAAATCAGGCAAGGGATCCTGGCGACCGGTCAGCCGCACGCAGAGCTCATTGAGATAAAGCCCCGCAAGACCGGCATCACCCATCAGACGCAACGGCGGGCTGGTATGTTCCGCGGTCTGCAAGGTGGCCAGTTCGCCGCGCAATAGCAGATCCAGCGACAACCGCTGGAAAGGCTCCAGTTGCGCACGCTGCACGCGCGCACGCTCGCGCCGCACGCCACGCGCCACGATGCCCAGGCGTCCGTGGTCGCGCGTCAGGCATTCAAGCAACAGCGAGGTCTCGCGATAAGGCCGCGAATGAAGCACATAGGCCGGCTGCTGCTCGATACGCATGGCGGTGGCTGTCGGACCCAATCAGTGGATGATCGCGCCTGACCTGCGATGGTCAGGCATACCAGGCAGAGCCACGCATGCGCAGACTCAATCGGTGTACCCGAATTTCTTCAGCATGGTCTCGTCGTCGACCCAGCCTTCGCGCACCTTCACCCACAGGCGAAGGAAAACCTTGCGCTCGAAGGTGCGCTCCATATGGCGACGCGCCGACGTGCCGATCGCCTTGAGCTGCGCACCGCCATTGCCGATAACGATGGCCTTCTGGCCATCGCGTTCCACCCAGATCACCGCGTGGATTTCGGCAATACCATCGGGGCGATCGCTGAACTGCTCGATCTCCACCGTGGTGGCGTACGGGAGCTCCTGGTCCAGGCGCAGCATGAGCTGCTCGCGGACCATTTCAGCGGCGAGGAAACGCTCGCTTCGATCGGTGACTTCGTCTTCGCCAAACACCGGCGGCTGCACCGGCAGGCGCTTGAGGATGCCTGACTCCAGCTCCTTGAGGCCCTTCTCCTTCAGCGCGCTGACGTAGTAGACCTCGTCAAAGCTGTGACGCCCCATCAGCTCCGCCACGAAGGGAAGCATGGTGGTCTTGTCCTTKGCCAGGTCGRYCTTGTTGATCACCAGCAGGCGCGGCACTTTCTGCTCGACCAGGGCGTCGTAAAGCGCCTCGTCTTCATCGGTCCAGCGTCCCGCCTCGATCACCTGCACCACCACATCCACTTCGCTGATCGCCGAGCGCGCGGCACGGTTGAGGCTGCGATTCATGGCGCGCTTGGCGCCACGATGCAGGCCCGGCGTATCCACGTACATGATCTGGCCGGCCTCGCTGGTGGCGATGCCGAGGATGCGGTGACGAGTGGTCTGCGGACGCGGGCTGACAATGGACAGGCGAAACCCGATCAGCGCATTGAGCAAGGTGGACTTGCCCACGTTGGGACGCCCCGCGAGCGCTACGGTGCCGCAGCGAAAATCGTCGTGGGGAAGTTCGGCCGGCGCGCCGAGATCGAGTTCGTCGTTGTCGTTCATGAGTTCACTTCCTGCATTAGGCGCAGCACGGTTTCAGCGGCGTCCTGTTCAGCGGCACGGCGGCTGGTGCCATGCCCCTCGGCCCGGATGGGTGCCGGTTCGTTGATTTCGCACGAGACATCGAAGGTCTTGGCGTGGTCTTCGCCATGGCTGTCGATCAGATCGTACTGCGGCAAGGGCCAGCCGTGCGCCTGCAGCAACTCCTGCAGGCGGGTCTTGGCGTCCTTGGAAGAGCGCGGAATAGCCGCCACCAGCGGCTCGAACAGGCCGCGCACCACGTTGCGACACGCCTCGAAACCAGCGTCGAGATACACCGCCGCCAACAGGGCCTCGAAAGCGTCGGCGAGGATGGAATCGCGGCGGAAACCGCCGCTCTTCAATTCACCCGAGCCCAGCTTGAGCTCATCGCCCAGCTCCAGTTCGCGTGCGATGACGGCCAGTGCCTGGCCGTTCACCAGCTGCGCGCGCAAGCGGGACAGCTCGCCCTCGCTCGCGTTCGGGTGAGCCTCATACAACAGCTCGGCAACCACGACACCAAGCAAGGCATCGCCCAGGAACTCCAGCCGCTCGTTGTTGGGCTTCCCGGCGCTGCGATGCGTCAGCGCCAGTACTGCGAGGGCAGGATCACGAAAACAATAGGCGAGCTTGGTCAAATCCTGGGCCTGTGCTTAACCTTCGACATTACCCTGCAGCGCCACGCTCTTTTCGAAGTGCAACAGGAAGTCGATGTTGTACATAAACGGAATGCGCTTGTCGTAGCTGATATTGAGCGACGAGGCATTGCCAGTGCGCTTGATGGTGATGTCCTGCGGCGTGATGGTGTCGTCGCTCACGTACTGGAAATCCAGCTTCTTCATCAGGTCGTTGCGGACCTGGGTTACCGACTTGGGACCACCTTCAGTCGCCAGCTGGTTCATGGCCTTGGTCACGCCCATGAACTCGGTATAGGCCGGCACCAGCTTCATGGCCATGTAGCCAAAAAACGCCACGACCATCAATACGACGAGAAACCCGATCAGGGTGATGCCCGTTTGCTTCGATTTCATAGTCCCCTCGCTATGCCGCCTTACGGCGATACCCGGTTAACTGGCAAGACGCCACCCAGCCGCCCCGGAGGCGGCTTGGCGCGTGCATTGTCGCGCCAAGCTGGCTCGAACGACACCGGGCGCGTACCTATGCCCGTCACGCTTTTAATG
>NZ_JBFTRY010000229.1:0-8129 GCF_056399745.1 Dyella sp. 01N36 | reverse complement strand
GTTTGGACATGAGCACTTCCCTGAAGGTGGAGTGCCCCCGAGCCTATAGGGCGGCGCGTACGCTGCGCCATGTGCCGAAGGTCGCGCTAGCCGAATGGCCAGCCCCGGCCCCGGGCTCAGCCAAACAGCATGGCAAACGCGAACAAGCCGATCATCACAAAGGAAATCACCAGCTTCACCACGGTGCCAAACAGCAGCCCCAGCCAGGTGGCCACGCCCACATGGGCCGAACGCAGCACGCTGGTGCCCGAGCTCAGCTCGCCCAGCAGGGCGCCCAGGAACGGACCGACTATGAGCCCGGCGAGGCCGAAGAACATGCCCACCACGGTACCGATGCCGGCTCCCCAGATCGCTCTGGGGCTGGCGCCCACCCGTTTGGCGCCCAGCGACGCAGCCACAAAGTCCAGCGCCACGCCGATGGCGCCGAGGACGCCGATGACCACCAGCCACCACGTTCCCAGGTGCCGATACTGGTCCACCGCGGCCACCAGCCAGATGCCGCCGAAGATCATCGGGATGCCGGGCAAGGCAGGCAGAATGTTGCCGGCGAGGCCGCCGATCATCAGCAGGGCGGCCAGCACGTAGAGTGCAATCTCCAGCATGAGGTTCTCCATGTTCGAGAACCCAGCATATCGGCATGGCCATGCCGCCGGCATCACGCCGTTGGGTGACAATGGTGCACGGCCACCGCAGGGAGCATCTGTGGATACCTCAGGCGACGCGCTGCTCAAGTCCGATGAACTGGGTCGCATCGAGATGATCGAGCGGCATGGCGTGCGCGTGATCCGCCGCGATGTCCACGCGGCCTGCTGGTGGGCACGCGCTTTCGCCCGCCGCGCCGCCGCACGCGAAGCGCGTGCGCTGATCAAGCTCGATGGTGTGGAGGGGGTGCCTGCGCTGCTGGGCTGGAACGGGCGAGAACTTCTGCGCAGCTATATCGCCGGCGCACCGATGCAACAAGGGCAACCTTGCGACCGCGCGTATTACCGCGATGCACTGCGACTGCTGGCGCGCCTGCATCGGCGCGGCATCGTGCACAACGATGCGGCCAAGGAGCCCAACTGGCTGGTGGGCGTGGATGGCCGCCCTGCGCTGGTGGATTTCCAGCTCGCCTGGACGCGCGGCAAGCGTGGGGCATTGTTCCGTGCATTGGCGCGCGAAGACCTGCGTCATCTGCTCAAGCACAAGCGTACGTATTGCGCGCAGGCGCTGACCGCACGGCAGCTGCTGATCCTGCAAACACCTGCTCCGCATGCGCTGCTATGGCGTGCCACTGGCAAGCGCCTCTACAAACTGATCGCGCGACATGTGTTCGGATACTGGGACAACGAAGGTAAGGGCCGCGTGCGCCAGTGAAGGTGCCTCGCCCTTTGTAGGAGCGCACTTGTGCGCGACCGCAGCGCCTCAGGGTTTTCGTTGCGTGGGGCGGTCGCGCACAAGTGCGCTCCTACACAGAAGCTTCCGCCCCGAAGCGCTCCAGCAAAAACTCAATCATGCTGCGCAGCTTCGCCGTCGGCCGGCGATCCTGCGCGTACAACAGATGCATCGGCGTCGACGGCGGCGCCCATTCGGGCAGCACCGCCATCAGTCTTCCTTCGGCCAGATCGTCCGCCAGCAATACCTCGGGCTGCAGCACGATGCCGGCGCCGTGCAGGGCGGCGACACGCAAGGCATCGCCATGATCGACCGATAGCCGCCCCTGCACCGGTACATCGCACTCCGCACCCTCAGGTCCGAGCAAACGCCACTGGTCGCGACGACGCCAGTTGGTGAGGCCCAGGCAAGTGTGTTTGGAAAGCTCCTCGGGACGCGACGGGTTGCCGTGCTTGGCGAGGTACTGAGGGGACGCGGCCAACAGCATGCGATACGGCAGCAGGGGGCGTGCGACCAGCTGCGGGTCATCGACTGCGCCAATGCGGATGCCTAGCTCGTAGCCTTCGCTGACCAGGTCGAACACGCGATTGTCCAGCGACAGTTCCACGCTGACATCGGGATAGCGTTGCAGGTAATCGGTGAGCGCTGGGGTAAGCCTGCGGCTGCCGAAGCTCATCGGTGCGGTGATGCGGAGCCGTCCGCGCGGCGTGGCCTGCAATTCGTGGGCGCTGCGCTCGGCCAGTTCCACATCGGCCAGTACCAGCTTGCAGCGTTCGTAATAGAGCCGGCCTACCTCGGTGAGCTGTTGCCGGCGCGTGGTGCGATGGAGCAGGCGCGCGCCCAACCGTTGCTCGATCGCGCGGATGTGCTTGCCGGCCATGGTCGGCGACACCCCGCTGGCCTCCGCGGCTGCCGCGAAACTGCCGGTATCCACCACCCGCACGAACATCGCCATGCTTGCCAGCGTATCCATGATTGAAAACCCATGGTTCGGAATGGGTCGCATCATGGCACGTTTATTGTGACCGCGGCTCGGCGGACACTGGGGGCTTGGCGACCCACGCCGGGGCGCATCCACGAGGCTTCACCATGCGAATTCTTCTAGTCGGTGCCAGCGGCATCGTCGGCCAGGCGGTGGCAGGGGCCTTGGCGCCCCACCACGAACTCATCCGCGCCGGGCGCCACTCGGGCGATGTACGCGTCGATCTCACCGACATGGCGAGCGTCGAGCGGATGTACGCGGAGGTAGGTCAGCTCGATGCCGTGGTCACCGCGGCCGGCAGCGTGCATTTCGGCGAGCTTGTGAACACAACGCCCGCGCAATTCATGTCCGGACTGCAGGACAAGTTGATGGGGCAGGTGAATGCGGTGATCGCCGGCATCCCGCATCTGCGCGACGGTGGCTCCTTCACGCTGACCAGCGGCATCACCGCCGAAGAGCCGATCAAGCTGGGCACCAACGCCACCACGGTGAATGCGGCGATCGAAGGCTTCGTGCGTTCGGCTGCAACGGAATTGCCGCGTGGTCTGCGCATCAATGCGGTGAGTGCCACCTTGCTTACCGAAGCGCTCGAAGCGTATGGGCCGTATTTCCCGGGCTTCGAGGCAGTGCCCGGCGCACGCGTGGGCAACGCCACCACGGTGAATGCGGCGATCGAAGGCTTCGTGCGTTCGGCTGCAACGGAATTGCCTCGTTGTACCTCGACGCAGCGCCCGTCGCGCACAGGGTGCGCTCCCACAAAAAAATCCGCGGTGTTCCGCGCGATTTATTTCTCGACGAACGCCCGCTCAATCACATAATCGCCCGGCTCTCGCGTACGCGGCGACACCTGAAAACCCCGCGTATCCAGCAACGCGCAGGTGTCGTCCAGCATCGAGGGACTACCGCACAGCATCACGCGATCCGTCGCCGGATCGAGCGGCGGCAGGCCAATCGCAGAGCTCATCGCCCCATCGACGATGTTGTCGGTGATGCGTCCCTGGTTGCGGAACGTTTCGCGCGTCACCGTGGGGTAGTAGATCAATTTCTCGCGCACCAGTTCGCCGAGGTATTCGTGCTGCGGCAGCTCGGTTTCGAGATAGTCCTTGTAGGCAAGATCGTTGACGTTGCGCACGCCGTGCGCGATCACGATCTTCTCGTAGCGATCATAGGTTTCCGGATCGCGCACCAGGCTCATGAACGGCGCCAGGCCCGTGCCCGTGCCCAGCAGATACAGATGCCTGCCCGGCTTGAGGTCGTTGAGCACCAGCGTGCCGGTCGGCTTGCGGCTGACGATCAGCGGGTCGCCCGGCTTGAGGTGCTGCAGGCGCGAGGTGAGCGGACCATTGGCCACCTTGATACTGAAGAACTCCAGGTGTTCCTCGTAGTTCGCGCTGGCGATCGAATAGGCGCGCATCAGCGGACRGCCATCCACTTCCAGGCCGATCATCACGAACTGGCCGCTGTCGAAACGGAAGCCCGGATCGCGCGTGGTGCGGAAGCTGAAGAGACTGTCGTTCCAGTGGTGCACGTCGATCACGTGCTCCGTCGCCAATGCCACCATTGCCGGTACCGTCCTAAAAAAAGCTTGGGGAAGCTGCGGGCAGGGTACCGGCCAGGCCGGTACTGGACTCGTGTGGGGAAGGCGGAATCCGCTGCGCCTGACGAGTGCTGCCCTGGGGGTGCAGCGAAGGCGCCATTATGCCATGGCGTCCTGGCAGCTCAGGCTGCCGGGCGTCGCGAGACCCGGTTTATTGCGTCAACCTGCCGCATCGAGCGGGCCGCACGGGCAGGGCCTTCGCGACCCGCCGGGCCGAGCAAGTACAATAGGCCCCATGTCAGCCCCGATTTCTCCCTTGCGGCAGCCGATCCAGAAGGACGACTGGCGCCTCACCGTCGCGCCCATGATGGACTGGACGGACCGCCACTGCCGGTATTTCCACCGGCTGCTGTCGCCGCATGCGCGCCTGTATACCGAGATGGTGACCAGCGCCGCCCTGGTGCGCGGCAAACAGCTGCGCCTGCTCGAACACAGCCAGCAGGAGCACCCCGTGGCCCTGCAACTGGGCGGCAGTGATCCGGCCGAGCTGGCCATTGCCGCGCGCTACGGCGCTGAGGCGGGCTATGACGAGATCAACCTCAACGTCGGTTGCCCGTCCGACCGCGTGCAGTCCGGCCGCTTCGGCGCCTGCCTGATGCGCGAGCCGGCCCTGGTGGGCGATTGCGTGAGGGCCATGCGCGATGCGGTCGATATCCCGGTCACCGTCAAATGCCGCATCGGCGTGGACGACCAGGACGACTACGCCGACCTGCAGCACTTCACCGAGACGATGATCGCCGCCGGCGTGGAAGTGCTGGTGGTGCATGCGCGCAAGGCCTGGCTGCAGGGCCTGAGCCCCAAGGAAAACCGCGAGATCCCGCCGCTGGACTATGAGCGCGTGTATCGCCTCAAGCGCGAATTTCCCGACCTCGTGGTGGTGATCAACGGCGGCATCACCTCGGTCGAGCAGGTGCAGGCCCACCTGCAACAGGTCGACGGCGTGATGCTGGGGCGGGCGGCCTATCACGACCCCTACCTGCTCGCCCAGGTCGAGGCCGCGCTCTACGACGAGCCGATGCCGACCCGTGAGGACGTGCTGCTGCGCCTGCGGCCCTACGTCGAGGCCGAGCTGGCCCGCGGCACGGCGCTCAAGCACATCAGCCGCCACCTGCTGGGTCTGTACCAGGGCGAGCCCGGGGCCCGCGGCTTCCGCCGCCGGCTCAGCGAGGGCGCCCATCTGCCGGGGGCCGATTGGTCGCTGATGGAGCAGGCCATCGCACAACCGCGCATCGCCGCGTGACCGTTCAGGTTCGTCCGGCCTATATTCAGCCGCGATTCCATAGTCTGAACGCCGATGGATACCGTCCCCTGCCGTTACCCGGGCTTTGTTTAACAAAATGAAAACAATCCTGCGTCCCCTGGCATGGCTGCTGGCACTGTCGACAGGCACCGCTGCCTGGGCGGCACAGTCCACGGAGCCATCCATGTCGCTGGAGCAGGCGGTGACCCAGGTGCAGCATGAAACAGGCGGCAAGGTACTGTCCGCCAGTACCGTGCGGCGGGGCCGCAGTTCCTTCGAACACCGCGTGAAAGTGCTGACGCCCACCGGGCACGTACGCGTGGTGACCGTGACCACGGAGGCCAGCAAGGCGCCGGCTTCCAGTGATTCGACCAAGAACCCGTCCAGTGACGGTGGAAGCAACAAGGAGAAACACTGATGCGCATTCTTTTGGTTGAGGACGAGGCTCCCCTGCGCGAGACCCTCGCCGCCCGCCTGAAGCGCGATGGTTTTGCCGTCGATGCGGCCCAGGACGGTGAAGAGGGCATGTACCTCGGACGCGAAGTGCCCTTCGATCTGGCCATCATCGACTTGGGCCTGCCCAAGATGTCGGGCATGGACCTGATCAAGTCGCTGCGTGAAGCCGGCCAGCGTTACCCCATCCTGATCCTCACCGCCCGTGGCGGCTGGCAGGACAAGGTCGAAGGCCTCAAGCACGGCGCCGACGACTACCTGGTCAAGCCGTTCCACGTCGAAGAGCTGCTGGCGCGCATCAACGCGCTGGTGCGCCGCGCCAGCGGCTGGTCCAAGCCCATCCTGGCCTGCGGCCCGATCAAGCTCGATACGACCGCCCAAACCGTGACGGTGGAAGGCAAACCGGTCGACCTGACCAGCTATGAATACAAGGTGCTCGAATACCTGATGCTGCACGCCGGTGAGCTGGTCTCCAAGGCCGACCTCACCGAGCACATCTACCAGCAGGATTTCGATCGCGATTCCAACGTGCTGGAGGTCTTCATCGGCCGCCTGCGCAGGAAGCTGGACCCGGAAGGCAACCTCAAGCCCATCGAGACGGTACGTGGACGCGGATACCGCTTTGCCATCCCTCGCAGCGAAAGCGAAGACGAATGATCCATCGCCGCCGCGCCGCCCGCTTTCACTGGCGGGCCGCGCAGCGCTGGCGACGGGATTTGTGCTGGCTGCGTTCCTGGGCGTGGTCGGTCTTACGCTCACGCGCACGGCAGCCGACAGTTCGCTGAAGGGGCTGCAGGATCGCCTGCAGAATTTTGTCGTGGCTTACCTCGCGGGCACCGAAGTCGGTCGCTCCGGCAAGGTGCTGCTGCCCGACACGCCGCCCGATCCGAGTTTCTCGCGACCGGGCTCGGGCCTTTACGCGGTCGCCATCGGCGACAACGGTTTCAAGTGGGAATCGCCGTCGGCCATTGGTCGCGACTTCGGCTTCCTGCATCCCCTCGCGCCCGGCGAAGAGCACTTCGTCGGCCCAGTCGATACGCGCATGGGGCGCCTCTACTACTACATCTACGGCGTGGCGCTCGATACCGCCGAGAAGAAATCGGTGCACCTCACTTTCATGGTGGCGCAGACGGAGGACCAGCTCGAAGGGCGCAACGCGGTGTTCCGACGAAGCCTGGTGTTCTGGCTGGCGTCACTGGGCGTGATGCTGATCCTGCTGCAGATGCTGTTGCTGCGCTGGAGCCTCACGCCGTTGCGCAAAGTCGCCAACGAGATGTCGCGCGTGGAGCGCGGCGAACGCGAGCACCTGGGCGATCAATACCCGCTGGAACTCACCGGCCTTACCGAACGCATCAATGCCTTCATCGACAGCGAGCGCGAACAGCGCGTGCGTACGCGCAACACGCTGGCTGATCTTGCGCACAGCCTGAAGACGCCGTTGGCGGTGATCCGCTCCAGTCTGGAAAGCGCGATCGCCCAATCGGCCTTGCGCGATCCGGTGCTCGAGCAAGTACGCCGCATGGATGAGCTGGTCGCTTACCAGCTTGCGCGCGCCGCCACCTCCGGCCGCCAGACCTTTGCTACCACCGCCATTCCCATTGCCGGTCACGCGGAAGATCTGGTGCAGAGTCTGGAGAAGGTCTACGCCGCCAAAAACGTGTTGTGCGAATTCGATATCGACGACAACGCGGCGTTCTACGGCGAGCAGGGCGATCTGCTCGAACTGATGGGCAATCTGTTGGAGAACGCGTTCAAGTGGGCGCGCCATCAGGTGTTGCTGGTGGTGAAGATGCGTCCCGTTGCGGGTCGCCAGCGTCCTGGTTTGTGGTTGAGCGTCGAGGACGATGGTCCGGGCATCAATGACGACAAGATCGAAGCGGTGCTGCAGCGTGGCGTGCGCGGTGATGAGCGCGTGCAGGGGCACGGGATTGGCTTGTCGATCGTGCAGGACATTATTCGCGCTTATGGCGGCGAGTTGGTGGTGGATCGGTCGCCGGAGTTCAATGGGGCGCGGTTTAGTGTGACGTTTCCGCCGGGGTGAGGTTGGCCCCCATCTTCCCCGTCTTTGCTCGTGATCCCGGCGTAGGCCGGGGTCCAGTAGCGGTGCCGCTCGGTTGTCGCGATCCCGCCAGCGTGCCGCCTACGACGCAAAGCTAGTCCCTGTGGGACGCGGCGGGCGTTTCGATCGGCTGCCGCCGCTCGAGTCACTTTTCTCTTGCTGGCCCAAGAGATCCCTCGGGACTAGCTTCGCGTCGAAAGTAACCCAAAGAGAATGGCCTGATAACGCCCGCAGCATCGTGTTGGGATAAGCCTACGACGCAAAGCTAGTCCCTGTGGGACGCGGCGGGCGTTTCGATCGGCTGCCGCCGCTCGAGTCACTTTTCTCTTGCTGGCCCAAGAGATCCCTCGGGACTAGCTTCGCGTCGAAAGTAACCCAAAGAGAATGGCCTGATAACGCCCGCAGCATCGTGTTGGGATAAGCC
>NZ_JBFTRY010000228.1:0-4964 GCF_056399745.1 Dyella sp. 01N36 | reverse complement strand
CCCACAGACAAGCGGGCAGGCCAATGGTTGAAGGGCTCATGCAGATGCGGAGCGAGACTCCGCTTTAGGTCCCCCCGCTACGGCGCGTTGCGGCGTAGCGGGGAGAGGAGGCGCTTGAATCGCCTCAGCCCAGCTTCTGTGCCTGTTCGCG
Organism: Dyella sp. 01N36; assembly: GCF_056399745.1. Lineage (NCBI taxonomy): Bacteria > Pseudomonadati > Pseudomonadota > Gammaproteobacteria > Lysobacterales > Rhodanobacteraceae > Dyella > Dyella sp. 01N36. Next base: position 4,813 of record NZ_JBFTRY010000228.1, on the reverse strand, counting down.
CAACGCTGTCAGCTGCACACCCCAATCGGCGATGCGCTGGCGTTCCTGCGCCACCACTTCCGCTGGTGCATTGGCCACAAAATTCGCGTTGCCCAGCTTGCCTTCGCACTTCTTGATCTCGACTTCGATGCGCCCGATTTCCTTGGCGAGGCGAGTCTTCTCCGCGCCAAGATCGATCAGGCCCGCAAGCGGGATCAGCACGCGCATCGAACCCACCACGGCGGCTGCGGCGGCTGGTTCGTCGGCGCCCGATTCAATCCACTGCGGCGCGTCCACGCGAGCGAGGAAGCTGATCTGTGCGGCGAATTTGGCGGCGCGTGCGCGATCGCTCGCGTCGCCGTCGGCGAGCAGCAGGGGAATAGTTTTGCCAGGGGCGATGTTCATTTCCGCGCGGATGCGGCGGATGCCGCTCAGCACGTTCTTGAACCATTCGACTTCGGCCGTGGCCGCGTCGTCCGCCACGATCTCCTCGGCCTTCGGCCACGGGCGTTCCAGCAGGAACTTGGCATCGAGGCCGAGCTTGGGCGCCACCGAATGCCAGATCTCTTCGCTGATGAAGGGCACGATAGGATGCAGCGCGCGCAGGATGGTTTCCAACACCACCACCAGCGTGTGGCGCGTGGACGCTGCAGCGGCAGCATCGTCGCCATTCAATGCGGGCTTGGACAGTTCCAGGAACCAGTCGCAGAACTCGTTCCAGGTGAACTCGTACAACTCCTGCGCGAGCAGGTCGAAGCGATAGCTGGCGAAGTGTTGTTCGACGTCGGTCAGCGTCTGCTTGAGGCGCGTGAGGATCCAGCGCTCGGCTTCGGTAACCGGCGCGCCGCCCGGTGCGGGCAGCTGGCCTTCGGGCAGGTTCATCAGTACGAAGCGCGCAGCATTCCACAGCTTGTTGCAGAACGCCTTGTAGCCTTCGGCGCGCTTGATGTCGAAGTTGATGGTGCGGCTATAGCTGGCGAGCGCGGCGAAAGTGAAGCGCAGTGCGTCTGTGCCGATGGCGGGGATGCCCGTCGGGTAATCCTTGCGGATGCGCTTTTCCACCTTGTCGCGCACCTGCGGGATCAGCAGCGACTTGGTGGACTTGGCCACCAGCGGCTCCAGCTCGATGCCATCGATCAAGTCCAGCGGATCGAGCGTATTGCCCTTGGACTTGGACATCTTCTGGCCTTCCGCATCACGCACGATGGCGTTGATGTAGACATGGCGGAACGGCACGCGACCGGTGAAGTACTTGGTCGCCATCACCATGCGCGCGACCCAGAAGAAAATGATGTCGAAGCCGGTGACCAGCACGGCGCTGGGCAGGAACACGTTGTCGTTGGACCAGTCGGCCACGACATTGCCGTGCTCGTCCTTCACCGGGCCGTCCATCGGCCAGCCCAGGGTGGAGAACGGCCACAGCGCGGAGCTGAACCAGGTGTCGAGCACGTCGTCGTCCTGGCGCAGCGCGCCCACCGGCGTCGTGCTGGCGTGCGCACGCGCGTCGGCTTCGTCTTCGCCCACGAAGATATTGCCCGCTTCGTCGTACCACGCCGGGATGCGATGGCCCCACCACAGCTGGCGGCTGATGCACCAGTCCTGGATGTTCTCCAGCCACTGCGTGTAGGTGGTGCTCCAGTTTTCCGGCACGAACTTGATCTCGCCGCCGCGCACGGCTTCGAGCGCGGGCTCGGTGATTTCCTTGCGGCCTTTCTCGCTGGTGAGGTCGAGGAACCACTGGTCGGTGAGCATCGGCTCGATCACCGCATCCGAACGCTGGCTCACCGGCACCTGCAATTTGTGCGGCTTGGTTTCGACCAGCAGGCCTTCGGCTTCGAGGTCCGCGAGCACGGCCTTGCGTGCTTCGTAGCGGTCCATGCCGCGGTATTTTTCCGGCGCGTTTTCGTTGACCTTCGCGTCCAGCGTGAAGATGTTGATCGGCGCCAGTTGATGACGTTGGCCGATGGCGTAGTCGTTGAAGTCGTGCGCGGGGGTGATCTTCACGCAGCCGGTGCCGAATTCGCGATCGACGTAGTCGTCGGCGATCACCGGAATCTCGCGGCCGCTCAGCGGCAGGCGCAGCGTCTTGCCGATCAGATGCGTATAGCGCTCGTCTTCCGGATTCACCGCCACGGCGACGTCGCCGAGCATGGTTTCCGGACGCGTGGTGGCGACCACGACGCTGTCCTTGCCGTCGGCAGTGGGGTAGCGGATCGACCACATGTGGCCGTCGCGTTCGACGTTGTTCACTTCCAGATCGGAGACGGCCGTGCCCAGCAGCGGATCCCAGTTCACCAGGCGATTGCCGCGATAAATCAGGCCGGCGCGGAACCACTCGACGAACACCTTGCGCACGGCCTCCGAAAGACCCTCGTCCATGGTGAAGCGTTCGCGTGACCAGTCGGCGGCGGCGCCGATGCGGCGCATCTGGTTGGTGATGGTGGAACCCGATTCTTCCTTCCACTTCCACACGCGTTCGACAAACGCTTCGCGGCCCAGGTCGTGGCGTGTCTGGTCGTTCACGGCGAGCTGGTTCTCGACGATCTTCTGCGTGGCAATGCCCGCGTGATCGGTACCCACCTGCCACAGCGTGTTCATGCCGCGCATGCGCTGGTAGCGGATCAGCATGTCCATCACGGTCTGCTGGAAGGCATGGCCCATGTGCAGCGTGCCGGTGACGTTCGGCGGCGGCAGCAGGATGCAATAGGGCTCGCCCTGGCCGGACGGCTTGAAGTCGCCGCTGGCTTCCCAGGCGGCATACCACTTCGATTCGATCTGGCCGGGCTCGAAACTCTTGTCCATCAGGGGCTCGCGATTGCGCGCCGGGGCTGGCGCGTGGGGATTGGCGGTAAAGGGTCGATTGTACGGGCGGGGCGGCTGGGGTGCCAAAAACCCGCTTCTAGCTCCTTCTCCCCGGCGGGGAGAAGGTTGGGATGAGGGGCGGGGCTTGCCCGAACGCTTGATTGGAATATGGGGGCTTTTCTTGGGGTAGGTAAGGCTTCCGCGAGCACCCGCCCCTCACCCCGGCCATCTCCCCGCAGGGGAGAGGGAGCAAGCGTCAGCCGCGCAGCTGCTTGCCGTATGCGTGCACCTCATCCACCAGCACTTTCACATGCTCCGGGTTCACTTCAGGCGTGATGCCGTGCCCCAGGTTGAACACGTGGCCAGGATGGTTGCCGTAACTGTCCATCACCCGGCGCACCTCGCGGCGGATCACCTCGGGACTGGCCTGCAGGATGGCCGGGTCCAGGTTGCCCTGCAGGGCAACGCGGCCATTCACGGCCTGGCGGGCGTCGGCCAGGTCGATGGTCCAGTCCACGCCCAGCGCGGTGCAGCCGGTGTCGGCCATGGTGGCCAGGTGCTGGCCGGCGCCCTTGGAGAACAGGGTGACGGGCAGATCACGGCTGGCGGGGTGGGCCTTCAGCGCCTCGACCACCTGGGTCATATGGCGCAGCGAGAACTCGCGGAACGGCGCGGGGCCCAGCAGGCCACCCCAGGTGTCGAAGATCATCAGCGCCTGGGCGCCGGCGGCCGCCTGGGCGATCAGATAGGCCGCCACGGCCTGGGCCAGCGTGTCGAGCAACTGGTGCGCGAGCGCAGGCTCGCTCCAGCACATGGCCTTGAGGCGGGCGAAATCGCGCGAGCCCTGGCCTTCCACCATGTAGCAGGCCAGCGTCCACGGGCTGCCGGAAAAACCGATCAGCGGCACGCGGCCGTCCAGTTCCTTGCGGATCACGCGCACCGCATCCATCACGTAGCGCAGCTCGGTTTCCATATCCGGCACGCCAAGCTTCTCGATGTCGGCGCGCGAGCGCACGGGATGCGCAAACTGCGGGCCCTCGCCTTGCGCAAAGCTCAGCCCCAGCCCCATCGCATCGGGAATGGTGAGGATGTCGGAGAACAGGATGGCCGCGTCCAGTTCGAAGCGCTCCAGCGGCTGCAGCGTTACTTCGCAGGCCAGCTCGGGGCTTTGCGCCAGGGCCATGAAGCTGCCGGCGCGTGCGCGGGTGGCGCGATATTCCGGCAGATAGCGGCCGGCCTGGCGCATGACCCATACGGGCGTGGTGTCGGTGGCCTCCCGGCGCAGGGCGCGCAGGAAGCGGTCGTTCTTCAATGCTGGGGTCATCTTAAGGTCCGTACGGGCCATCCAGGCCTTGGCTGAACATCACGCGGAAGCCGCGCTTGATCTGCGCGTCGCGTGCTTTTTCGAAGGCGGCGAGCGCGTCGTCACGCTCGAGAAACTGCTCGCGCTTGAGGGTGGCCTTGCCGCCCTGCACACCCGATTCGCGATAAAGCGTCCAGCCGCCCAGCAAGTCCTGCTCCAGTGTGATCTGGGCATAGCGCGGCGCCTCGGCGGTGGCGGTCATGGCTTGCAGGTAAAGGCGCATGGAGTCCGGTTCGAAGATAAGGGCGGTCAACCGCAGACCCGCATTCTAGAAGGCTTCGCCCCTGAGGGGCGAGTGCGGCGGCGTGTCGCGTTGGCGCAGATGTGACTCTCTCGGTGCGCCGCGTCGCGCACAGGGTGCGCTCCCACAGGTGTCAGCGGCTCGTGTGGGAGCGCACCCTGTGCGCGACAACGACGAAGCCAAGCCAATCAGCGTGCCGCTTGCTCCAACACTGCCAAAACATCCTTCTCATCCACACCGCTGACGATTTCCGCGCGTCCAATGCCCCGCCACAGGATCAGCCGCAGCGTGCCGGCCAGATTCTTCTTGTCCAGCCGCATCAGCGCGAGCAGCTGCTCGGGATCCATGCCGGCGGGAATCGTCGTCGGCAGGCCCATCGCAGCCAGCAGTCGATGCAGGCGTGCAGTATCGGTCGCCTGGCTCATGCC
>NZ_JBFTRY010000227.1:0-6677 GCF_056399745.1 Dyella sp. 01N36 | reverse complement strand
TCGCCGCGTGCGTCAGCTGTCGAGACGTGCGTGCCCGAGCTCGGCGAAGTCGATATAGAGAGCCGACCAGGCGGCGTTCCCTGAGGATTCGTTGAGGAGCTCAAGCGCACCGGCAAGCTCGAAACCAAAGCGGTGAACATCGCATGTTTGGGTCGAAATGTTCGTAGCTAGCCGGTGCAAGTCCCGCCCTCGCGACCAGCTACCTGGCCGCCGTGACATGGTCACTGAGAACGGGGCGGAGTACCTATAACGGGTCGAAAGCGGACACCGGAGAACAACTGTGACCCGTTAGCGGAGGCCGTGGTTGTTTCTTTCCGCGCTTAGCTGTTTATAGAGCAACCACCACGCTGCGACGCCAGCAAGTCCGAGCAACGAGGAAATCCAGGCATGATTCGCGGCGCGAATGGTGGTGCTGAGCGCCGGGAACAACCAAACCCCAAACTTCAGCGTGAAGAAATGGATTTCGCTGACTGCAGCAATGATGGCCAGCATCAGAAATCCCTTGTTTCCCGTTCTCCGCCATGCCCTGAGCATGAACATGAACATAAGAAGGAAACACGCAAATCCGATGATCTGCGGACCCCATATATAGATGATCTGGAACGGCAGCATGGATCCCTCCTGTTGTCACTGCAGTGAGCTTACAAAAGCTATTGGTGTGTGTAGACAGTCTGTCTGACAAGGACACTAGGCGCCCTGCGGAATCGGCTCTTAGGTCCAGCAGCGGGACATCCCGTCTCCAGCGACGCGCCCACACATCCCGCCTGGCAATATCCGCTTCGGGTCCCTAATCAACAAGAGGACGATAAGCGCGGACCACCGGCTTCGCCCTTTCCAGATCGTACCGCGCTTGAAGGGCCAGCCAGTAAAAGGCGGTGGTGTCGAAAGCCAGGGATAACCGAATAGCGATCTTCGGGGTGATCGGGTGAGTGTCGGCGATGAAGGCTTTGATCTGATTGGATGGTATGCCGGTGCGACGGGCAAGTTGGGCGGGGTTGAGGGCGCTGGGGATCAGGTAGGCGTGCAGCAGGATGTCGCCGGGGGCTCGCAGGGGTTGCGAGGGGTCCACTTCCGAATGCGGGGTGAGCTGGATCAGTTCCATGGGGGTTCCTCCCTGTCGGACACGGCCGCGCAGCGGCTCAGGCGCTTACAGCGCTCCGTGTCAGTGAATGCTTGGCAGCTTCGTCGGTGATCGCCTGAGTGTGGCGCATCGCCCTACCGGCCGATGCGCCGCCATGGCGATCATCGGAGGCGTGTGGTGTTCACTCGAGGCTCGTCAGCGAGCAGGCGGGCGGCAGTGGATGGCCGTGCCCAGGCTGGCTGTCACGGCCACGGGAAGCGGCCATGGCAGCGCTCTGCCGGGGAATCCCCGCGCCTGCGCGTGGCGGCACTGCTCGCTGTCGACACGCAGGCGCGAGAGGGCGAGCACCGCCAGGGCGATGTCACCGCGAGTGCAATGACGCGGGATTTCTGGCCATGCCACAGGCGTGTACGACGGCTTGTGAGCCGGCGGAGTGAGGGTGTCGTCAGGGGGAACGGACGAGCGAATGCGTACCGTATGATCGCGGGTAGCCATGATCAACTCTCTTCTAGTTGGTGATGGTTAGCGGGTCGTGGGTGTTCCAATCACTCACGGCCCGCGCCTCATGACTTGGTAGTCATGATCATTCGCGAGGCCGTGCAATACGTCAGCGCGAATGACGGACTGACCCTAACAAGCAGGGTTGGCAACGTCTGTCAGGGTTGGGCGAGATGGATGTCCGCGTGACCGCGGGCGAGCGTGAGGGCTCGGGGCTGACGAAATGTCAGCGCCCTTTCCGTTGAAAGCAGAAAAGAGAAGGCAACCTTCTCACAAAATTCTGCCCAAGCTCCTCTTGGATACGAGTGAGGCCCCGCTGGGATGCGTCACGAAACCGCGCTACCTCTTCCTCAGGCCAACAGTCATCAGAGTCGCCGGGTGACGACCCATCGATGGATGTAGCGAACCAGGCGATGAGGTGGTTCAACCAACGCTAGTGTTCGCGGACAGGACCAAGGTCTCATGGTCTACCGGATGGCCAAATCGTTCGCGGGCATCTTGATTGCGCGACCAAAGGCATATCCCGCTGCTGCGGTCAAAGAAGTAGCCAAGTTCGTAAGCCAAGGCATAGCGCGTTCTGCGTCGACAGCAGACATTGTGGCGATCCTTCATCCAGAAGTGGGAGGAGAGAATTCATCTCGCGACTTCCAACAAAATGAATGATGACTGAGCACTTCGAGCCTAAGCCGATAACCAATTTCCCCCAAGGTCGAACTAACGATCTTTATGGCGTGAGCAACGAGGAACGCACGTTCTTGGTGCACTGGATTTTACGCCACAAGGCCAGACCGCGAAGGCGGCTGCGCCTGTCCGTGGAGGCTGAAGGACTAGCTGATACGTCCGTGTTGTCACTATCAGTAAGGTAAGGGCTCGTGAACTTAAAGCGTATGTTTTCGTCGTATCTAATTGCACCGGCATCAGCCTGTGCGATGAGTGAAGTTGCGCAAGCTGCCGTTGACAGCTATCAGCTTGAGATCGAGCCGTGGAAGCAACCACGGACTGAGAAGCCAACGTCCCCTCAAGGCTCGCTTAAGTCGCATTGTCGACCGTGTTCGCTATGGGTGTCCTCCTGATCGATGCGTGCGCTGCAGATCGGCACTTCGAACGGATGTGCCGCTGCCGGTTACCCACTGCACCCTCCAATCACTTGAGACCGTAGGACCCCATGATGAATTCGACTACCGCACTGCCAGTCGGCTTTGCGCCGGACGTGACGTCCGCGCCCCATGAGCATAGTGAGCCAACGCCGGTGACGGCAGCGCCGGTGAAGCGCGCCGAACGGATATCCAGCATCGACGTGCTGCGTGGATTCGCACTGCTCGGAATCCTGGTGCTGAACATAGATTCATTCGGCGATGTGCATGCGATGTACCACGACATGCCTAACGGAACCTCGTTGGATACCTTCTCCGGCCCGCATGCGCATTGGAGCTTGGCGCTGTTTTACATCAAGTGGTTGTTCTTCGAAGGCAAGATGCGCGGCATCTTTTCCATGCTGTTCGGCGCTGGCGTTGTCTTGTTGACGAGCCGCGCCGAGAAGCGCGGTGCGGGCGATGCCATTGCGGATATTTATCTGCGCCGCAATATGCTGCTTGTGCTGTTCGGGTTGATCCACGCCTGCTTGATCTGGAGTGGCGATATTCTTTTCGACTACGGCCTGGTGGCGCTGCTCTTTCTCTATCCGTTCCGTAAAGCCAACCCCAAAAAGCTGTTGTTGGCCGGAACCGTGATGTCGTTGCTGAGTACCTTTGCCATCAATGTCGTCCTACACAGCGAGCATGATTTCAGCCTGTCCCGCCAGGCCGCGGCGATTGCGACCAAAGTGCAGCAACATCAGCCGCTCAGTGCGTCCGAGCGCGCCGCGCAGGTGGCCTGGCAGGCACGTGTCGATACCTTTGCCAAACGAGCAGCCCCGGCGCAGGTGCAACAGAGGGTCGCAGAAGCCCGCCAGCAGGGTTATTGGGATGGCGTGCTGGATAGGATGCAGGGTTATTTTGGGCCGGGTGTAGCCTCTCACGTCGTCCTGATGGGGGATGAATTGGCTCCCATGCTGATGGGAATGGGCCTGTTTCAGCTTGGTTTTTTGACCGCTGAAACATCGTTGGCAACCTACCTGTGGACGGCGCTGATCGGCTTTGGCATTTCGTTGCCGTTGCTGGCGGCTGGCGTGGAGCGCACCTATGGAAACGGCTTCTTCTTTCTGACTGCGGAAGAATGGTTGTTTTTACCCTACTACCTGACGCGCGAAGCTGGCATGTTCGCCATCGTCTCGGTGGTAATGATTTTGATCAAGCTGGGAGCATTCAAGCGGACGCAGCAGTTACTCGCCGCGGTAGGCAAGACCGCACTGAGCAATTACCTGCTGACCAGCCTGCTTTGTCAGTTCATCTTTTTATGGGGGCCGTGGAAGCTGTTCGGCGCCTTGCAGTACTACCAGTTGATGTACGTGGTGTTCGGAATTTGGGCGCTCAACCTGGTCGCGAGTTCACTGTGGCTGCGCTATTTCCAATTTGGTCCGGTGGAATGGGTATGGCGTTCGCTGACTTATGGAAAGCGCCAGCCGATGCTGATTCGCGGTGACGTGAGCTAGCCCAGAGGTGACCGGAGCAAACGGGACGGAGGTTGTTAATTCGAACAATGACGGTAGGACTTAAGTACCTCCGTCCCGTTTGTGCGAGGGCCTAGAAAAGTGCTCTGACCCTTTTTTGCAGCAAAACTCTACTGAGCGCCATTGCCCGTCCGGTGATGTCCACTTCGGGTCGAGAGCGGACCTTTGTCACGAGCCGCTGGCCGAAGAGCGTCTCGTGGCGCGCCGATGCTTCGACATAAGGGACGCAAGCGTAAACAGCAGGGCGACTTGAATCACTCCTGCCAGCGCCAGCATCGCGACATCAGCGTACAGCCAAGAGAAAACGGACTGCGCCCAATGTTCCCCTCTCAGGGTTGCGGTTTCAGCCGGTCGTTGCAACGAATTGATGAAATCGTTCGGCCGGTGTTTCGAAGTTTAGAGTCTTTCTCGGCCTTCCGTTCAAGCGCCTTGCCACGGCGTTGAGTTGCGCTTGGGTGAGGCCAGACAGATCCATGCCTTTGGGAAAATATTGCCGCAGAAGACCGTTGGTGTTCTCGTTCGAACCACGCTGCCATGGGTTGTACGGATCACAGAAATAAACCTTGATGTCGGTGGCCAGCGTGAAGCGCTGATGTTGGGCCATCTCCGACCCTCGATCCCAGGTCAGCGACCGATAGAGTTCCTGCGGAAGTTTGCGTGCGTGCTTGATCAGCTGGTCGGTCACCGTTTGGCTATCCCGACTATCCACCTGCACCAGCATGACGAAGCGTGAGTGCCTCTCGACCAGCGTGGCGATCTGGCTGTTCCTGCCGCCAAATAACAAATCGCCCTCCCAATGGCCTGGTACGGCGCGGTCCTCGACCTCGGCAGGACGCTCGCGGATCGAGATCGCACCGGTAATCTGCGCGTGGTCTGCCGTCTTCTGCGTATGGTGTCGCGAGCGACGCATGGCTCGCGTGCGCCGCAGGTGCGCCAAGAGCTCTTTTTTCAGGGCTCCGCGGGCCTGGATGAAGAGACTGCGGTAGATCGTTTCATGCGACACGTGACGTGCCTCATCCCCTGGATAGGTGCGCTTGAGCCAGCCGGCAATCTGTTCCGGCGCCCATTGTTGTTGCAGCTTAGCGGCTACCAGGCGCCCGATCGGCCCGTCGTCGCACTGCCGGGCGAATGCCTCCCGTCTCGGAAAGAATCCGTCGCACCGAAGAATGGTATCGATCGAACAGGCGAGCGATCTGATGAAGTGACTCGCCACGTTGCCAGCGGTCCCACATCAGGCCGATCTGGGATTCGCTGTAATAGATCTTCGGTCGTTGGGACATCTTGCAACACTCCCGCTGCTCGCGCAGTCTTTAGTGTGTTGCAACGACCGGCTGAATCCGCAACTCGAAGCGGACATAATCAACGCCAGTTCGGCTGTGTCTTGAAGGCTCAGGGGGAGTCCGTGTTGCTCGTAGCCACTTTGCTGCTTCTCGGATTGGAAAGCGCATCCTTACCGGAGCGCTCAGCTGCTTCGGTCATCAACGATTGCTGGAAAGGCCACGCCCACTCCGGTATGAGCGCCTGCGTCGAAGGCCGAGCCAGAGAGGCGAGGGCAAGCCTCAACCAGGCGGAGAAGGCAGCGAAGGACAGCATTCTTGCTTCGGTGGACGAGCCGGGCTTTCCCGAATATCGCAAGAATTTGCTAGCCAAGCTCAGTCTCTCATCGAGCGCATTCTCGAAATACCTGGCCAGCGAGTGCGGCTACGAAGCGTCCCTGGCCGCGAAGGGAAATGGCTCTGAGGATGTTCGATTAGCCTGTGTCGCAATGCTAAGCGAGGAGCGCGCCCAGCTCATAAGGGAAACGCACCCAGTGCCGCAAATATGAGCTTGGCAACGTCCGCTTTCGACCCGCAGCGGACCTTGCATGTCCGGGATAGAGGGGTAACGCGGAGCGCTTTGGAGAAGGCCTGGGGGAGTGATGCGTCAATACAAACTGTCGTTTGCATTGGTTTTCTTTTGGTTACCGCTCGCGATATGTGCCTTTCTGAACCCGGGCAAGAACGGAGGGTACGTCGGGGCCTTCTCTTTACCGAAGCTTGTACTGCTTGGGCTCTCTGGCTTGCTCTTTCTCGGTTACTTCGTTGCCAATCTGTGGCCGGGAAAACTTCAATCGCTTGCATGTACGAAGAATGATGCAACTTGGTCGACAGTCGGCTGGGCTTGGCTCGCGTTGGCCTTGGGGCTGCTAGCCCTTTGGTGGTCGGCCGAGAATCTGATCAAGCTTTAAGGTCCGCTTCCGACTGCGGATTCAGCCGGTCGTTGCAACACACTAAAGACTGCGCGAGCAGCGGGAGTGTTGCAAGATGTCCCAACGACCGAAGATCTATTACAGCGAATCCCAGATCGGCCTGATGTGGGACCGCTGGCAACGTGGCGAGTCACTTCATCAGATCGCTCGCCTGTTCGATCGATACCATTCTTCGGTGCGACGGATTCTTTCCGAGACGGGAGGCATTCGCCCGGCAGTGCGACGACGGGCCGATCGGGCGT
>NZ_JBFTRY010000226.1:0-4988 GCF_056399745.1 Dyella sp. 01N36 | reverse complement strand
GTTGCCTTGAAGGCAMAGACGTTGTCAGGGCGATGTCATTGTTCGCATAGGCAGCCGTCAACACAATCGATGCCACGGCCTACGAAGGGAATCGCCGATGGCATCGTTGACGTTCCGCAACGCAAACATGTTCGACAGCAGTACCGGCGAGCTTCTAACCCGCATGTCAGTGCGCATCGAGGACGAGACCATCACCGCCGTCGTCCAGGGAGATTTGCCTGACAACGGGGGAGTCAGCATCGCGCTTGACGGTCTTACGTTGCTTCCAGGATTGATCGATGCACACGTACACGTCACTGCGATAGTCGCTGACTTCTTCAAGCTCTCTTTGATGACGCAGTCGCTAATTGCCGCCCACACGGAGACCGTGCTCGAGGCCATGCTTCGACGCGGCTACACCACGGTGCGCGATGCGGGCGGGGCTGATTCGGGTCTGGTGCAGGCGATCGAGCAGGGACATATCGTCGGGCCGCGGCTGTTGATCGCGGGACAGGCCATTACCCAGACCGGCGGTCACGGTGACCCACGCCCTCCACACTTTTCCCATGGCAGTTGCATCTGCTGCGGCTCGGCCGGCCTGCTCGGCTACGTCGCCGACGGCGTGCCCGAGGTTCGCCGCGCCGTGCGGGAGCAGATCCGCAACGGCGCCCATCACATCAAGGTGATGGCCGGCGGTGGCATCTCCACGCCCAACGATCCACTGGAGGGCCTGCAATTTTCCACCGAGGAACTCGGTGCGATCGTGGAAGAAGCGGACGCGGCCCGGACTTATGTGATGGCGCACGCGTATTCGCCGGAGGCCATCAGTCGGGCCGTGCGAGCAGGGGTGCGTTCGATCGAGCACGGCAATCTGCTCGACGAGCAGACGGCTGAATTGATGGCGCGATACGGCGTCTACCTTGTGCCCACCCTGGCCACTTACGCCGCGTTGGCGGAACGCGGGAGCGCGCTGGGCTGGTCGCCCGCCATGCTGGAGAAATGCGCGCAGGTAAAGGACCGCGGCCTCGACGCCATCCGCATCGCGCAGGCGGCCGGGGTGAAGATCGCCCTGGGCTCGGATCTGCTGGGCGACATGCACGATCTGCAGTGCGACGAACTCGTGCTGCGCCAACAGGTGATGTCGCCGGCGCAAGTCCTGCGCAGTGCGACCCACGTCAACGCAGAGCTGATAGGAGAGTCGGGGCGGCTGGGCGTCATCGCCAAGGGGGCGTGCGCCGATCTGCTGGTCATGGACGGTGACCCTCTGCGCGACCTGCGCGCCTTTCAACACGAACGCAATCTGCTGATGGTGCTCAAGGCAGGCAAACCGGTGGTCGACCGACTCACTCGCGCGCCCGCCTGAAAAACAAACGTCGGGCGCAGCAACGCTGCGTGGCCATGGGGATGGCCGCCGGTCCCGTCCAATCGTCGTTTTCGTCAAACAGCGTCGCTTGCCGATGCATGGGGGTTACTTTGTCATTCGTTTCGTCAAGAACGGAAAGCTGGCCGTACGCCCGCTACCACCGCCGCCTGTTCCTGATCGGCGGCCTGGGCTACGCATTCGATGCGATGGACACGGCTGTATTGGCCTTCATCCTGCCGGTGCTGCGCTCGCTATGGAGCTTGAGCAGCGCGCAGACCGGCGTGCTGGGCAGCGTCGCGTACGTCGGTTTCTTCTTCGGTGCGCTTGGCGCTGGCTTGCTCGGCGACGTGTTCGGCAGGCGTCGCGTGATGATGTATGCGCTGGTCATCTATGCGGTGGCTTCGTTGGCCTCGGCGTGGTCGACGTCGTGGTCGATGTTCCTGGTCTTGCGCATCATCGCCGGCATCGGCACGGGTGCCGAGAGCGCGATCATTGCGCCGTATCTGGCGGAGTTTGTAGCCAAGCGCTATCGCGGCACCTTCGTCGGTGCGCTCACCGGATTCTTCTCGTTCGGTTTTGTTGCCGCCGCGGCGCTCGGCTACTTCGTCGTCCGCTCATCCGCGGAGGGTTGGCGGGTCGTGCTCATCATCACCGCGTTGCCGGTGGGCATGTTGCTGTGGTGGCGGCGATCGCTCGATGAATCGCCACGCTGGCTCGAAAGTCGCGGACGACATGCAGAGGCCAGGGCGATCATCGCCAAGATCGAGTCGACCTTCGATCAGCGCACGCCTTTACGCGACACGGCAGGTGAGGCGGCGCTGGCGCCGAGCGGGAAGGACCTGGGACGACCGTCGTTGAAGGTCTTGCTGCAAGGCCTGTGGCACGGCAGGCAGGCGCGTATCACGGCGATGGCGTGGCTGATGTGGCTCTCGCTCACCTTCAGTTACTACCTGTTTTTCACCTGGATTCCCGGCCTGCTGATGCAGAAGGGCATGGGCATCACGCAGAGCTTCGGCTACTCGTTCATCATCTATCTGGCGCAGATTCCTGGCTATTTCTCAGCCGCACTGCTGAATGAAAAAATCGGGCGCAAGGGCACCATCGTCCTGTATATGACGCTGGGTACCGCCTTTGCCCTGGCGATGGCTTTCGCCCACGATCATCAGGCAATCCTGCTGGCCGGCGCGTGCCTCTCGTTTGCGATGAATGGCGCCTATGCCGGCGTCTACGCTTACACGGCAGAAATCTTTCCCACCGCGATCCGTGCGATCGGTGCCGGCAGTTCGTCGGCGGTGGGGCGCATCGGCGCGATCAGTGCGCCCTTGCTGGTCGGGCTGCTGTATCCGGTGCTGGGCTTTGGCGGCGTGTTCGCCATGACCACGGTGGTGCTGGCGGCGGGTGTCTGCGCGGTGATCGTGCTTGGTCCGCAAACCAAAGGCCGCTCGCTGGAAGCGATCGCCGCCGAGGAGGGCAGTCGATGAGCGATTGCCTGTCCGACGAACTGGGCGTGATCGAACGCGCCTGTTTCCACGCCCGGCGCTCGCGCGATGTGTTCCGGGCAGTCGACGCTGCGTTGCAGCGCCTGGTTGGGCACCGCTTGCTGACGGTGCTGGTCTATGACGAAGCCTGCACGGTCGCCACCCGCCTTTATTCCAGCGATCCGGCCACCTATCCCGAAGGGGCGACCGATCCGGTGGCATCACCGGCCTGGGCCGATCAGGTCTTGCATTGGGGCTTGCCGTTCGTGGGTCATTGCGAAGAAGAACTCGCTTGCGTGTTCGCTCACCACGAACGCCTGGCCTTTCTGGGCCTGGGCAGCGTGGTGAACATGCCGCTGCGCTGGCAAGGCAGGGTGCTCGGCAGTTTGAACATGCTCGATGCGCCGGAGCGCTACGTCCATATCGATATCGATGTCGTTCGAATCATTGCCCACACGGCAGTGCCGGCGCTGCTCGCCGGTTAAAGCAGCGCGCGCTTTCAAGCGACACGGGGAAGGTCGCGCGCCATCACTCAATCGTCTGTTCAATGCACAGGGGTGGATTGCTCATGAAAAGGATTTTTGCCGGGCTCGCGTTGACGACGGCGCTGACGTGCCACGCCGAGAATGTCGCCTTCTATGGCGTCCTGGACGACGGCCTCACTTACACCACCAACCAGTCGGGGCATAGCCAGCTGAAGCTGACCAACGGCTCCCTGGGCAGCAGCAAGTTTGGACTGCTGGCCGACTACAAGCTGGACAACGGCTATCGCGTGATCGGTCGTGTGGAAGGTGGCTTCGACATCAACACGGGCAAGCTTGCCAATGGCGGTCGTCTGTTTGGTCGCCAGGCTTTTGCGGGGCTGGAGTCTCCCTACGGCACGATCACGGTGGGCCGCCAATACGATCTCGCGCTTGATTCGCTGATCGGCTTGTCGGGTGCGGGACGTTTCGGCGGCGTGGCGGCCACGCATGCGTCGGACGAAGACAATATGTGGGGCAGCTACTCGCTCACCGGCGTCATCAAGTACAACTCGCCGGTGTTTGACGGATTCAAGTTCGCGGCCTTGTTCGGTCCCGCAGGCGGCGGGAGCGAGCCTTCCGTGGGCTGCAAGCGTTCGGCCAGCGTGAGCTATGCGAACGAGGCGCTGACTTCGAGTGCCTTCTATTCGCGCATCGGCAAGCCYGCGACGACGCTTTACGACGCGGGATCGGTTCCGGTGGCGGGCGCGAGTTTCAGCAATCCGATCACCAGTCCCATCTTCAGCGGCTATGTGTCGGCACACACGCGGGTGGAGTTCGGTGCGGGCGTGAATTACCTGTGGGGCCCGGTACTGGCTGGTTTTACCTATACGTCGACCCGGTTCGAGGACGTCGTGCGCACCTCATCGACGCCGTTTTCGGGCACGGCGACCTTCAACAACTACGAACTGCTGGCGACCTACCGCTTGAACCCGGCGTGGATGCTGGGCGCCTCCTACGATTACACCAAGGCCCAGACCGCGACCTACCAGCAATGGAATGCCGGCGCCTGGTACAGCCTCTCCAAGCAGGTGTTGCTGTATGCCTTGGTGTACCGCCAGCAGGCCACGGGGCGGGATTCAACGGGCCAGATGGCGGTGGCGGCCTTGCCGTATTTCATCCCTTCGTCGAACGGCCAGCAGGGCGCCATGCGAGTGGGATTGCGGGTGACGTTCTAGCCGATGACGGTGCCGTTCACCACGGCACCGCTTCACCTGGCCAGGTAGTGCCCTCACCAGGGCATGGTCTCCCCCAGCCGGTTGAGAAATTGCAGGCCACTGCGGCCGGTCTGCTGGGTCACCACGTCCACCACCAGCGGAATGCTTTCGCTGACGTCGAGCGCCGCGTCGGGGCCGCCCATGTCGGTGCGCACCCAGCCTGGTGCGATAAGCAGCAAGCTGCGGCCGGGGTCGGGCTGGCGGGAGGCGTAGCTGCGCATGAGCGTGTTGAGCGCAGCCTTGCTGGCGCGATAGGACTCCCAGCCGCCATCGATATTGTTGGCCACGCTGCCGAGGCCGGACGACATGACGACGATGGCGCCGTCGGGCGCCACCAGGGCATCGAGCGTTTCGACGACGCGCATGGGGCTGAGCGCGTTGGTCACCATCATGCGGGTGAAGCCCTCGGTGCTGACTTCGCCGATGGGCT
>NZ_JBFTRY010000225.1:0-4994 GCF_056399745.1 Dyella sp. 01N36 | reverse complement strand
ATCCTGACCAACCGGGCTATTCGGCCGTCACCGCACGCGGCGGCCAGCGCATTGCCAGCGTGGTGATGTACCTCAATACGCCGGACGAAGGCGGCGGCACGGCCTTTCCGCGCATCGGCCTCACGGTAACGGCGATGCGCGGTTCAGCCGTCTATTTCGCTTACGACACCGGCGACGAGGCCTCGCTGCATGCCGGCCTGCCCGTGCTCAAAGGTGAAAAGTGGATCGCCACCAAGTGGTTACGCGAACGGCCATATCAGGCCTGAGCACGCTTCGGCACCCGTCTCACGCTGAACTGGAACCGGGCGCAAAGCCGCCCCGCGGCTGCGATGGCGCAGCTTTTGACGTATCCTTTCAAGTCTTTGCATCTGACTAGCCAAGGACACGCTCATGGGTCTGCACCTCGTACCCGCCGGCCGCAAGGTTCCGGACGAAATCAACGTCATCATCGAAATCCCCAAGGATGCCGAGCCCGTCAAGTACGAGGTGGACAAGGAAAGCGGCGCGATTTTCGTGGACCGCATCCTGTCGACCCCGATGCGTTACCCCTGCAACTACGGCTATGTGCCGGGCACCCTGGGCGGCGACGGCGATCCGCTGGACGCGCTGGTGATCCTGCCGCTGCCGCTGGTGCCGGGCTCGGTGATCCGCTGCCATCCGGTGGGCATGCTGAAGATGACCGACGAAGCCGGCAGCGACGAAAAGCTGGTGGTGGTGCCGGTGGAAAAGATCTTTGCCGGCTACTCCCACATCAAGGACATCAAGTCCGTCTCCGGCCACTGGCTGGAGCGCATCGGCCACTTCTTCGAGCACTACAAGGATCTGGAGAAGGGCAAGTGGGTCAAGATCGAAGGCTGGGTCGGCGCCGATGAGGCGAAGGCCGAAATCGAAGAAGGCATCAAGCGTTACCAGGCCGACAAGAAGGCCTGATCGAAGCCAAAAACGCCGCCTTCGGGCGGCGTTTTTCATGGTGCTTCAGCTTTGCGTGCTGCCGGCGTCGGCCGAAACCGTCGCCTGCCCCGTCATGCTGGCGCTGTTATCGGCCCGGCGGACCCACCAGGCCATCACGACGCTGGCAAGCAGCACGCCCAGTGCGAGCGTGGTCAATACAGCCCTTAGTAGCCCATGTCCCTGGCGGGCGTTGTTGTCCGTGGTCGCCATGGCGCGTCTCCCGGTGCAATAAGTCTGTCCAACGCACGTACCCGCCTGCGGGATGACTTGTGCTCAGTGCTTGGTGGCTTTCTTCTCGGGTCGCGCCTTGGCCGGCTTGGCCGGCTCGCCCTTCTTGCCGAGATTGTCGAGCAAGGTCGCCAGATCCTCGGCGTGCTCTTCTTCCATCGCAAGAATGCCTTCCATCATGCGGCGCGACGTCGGATCGGCTGCACCGAGGTAGGTGATGATCTCGCGATAGCTGTCGATGGCGATGCGTTCGGCGACCAGGTCTTCCTTGATCATGTCGACCAGGTCGTCGCCTTCCACGTAATCGGCGTGGCTGCGTGACAGCAGGCCTTCGGGCGAAAAGTTGGGTGCGCCATCGAGCTGGGTGATGCGCTCGGCGATGAGGTCGGCGTGCCCCTGTTCCTCATTCGCATGCTCGAGAAACTCGGCGGCCACGCTCTTGGCGTGGATGCCTTTGGCCATGTAGTAGTGATACTTGTAGCGGAGCACGCAGACGATTTCGGTGGCCAGCGCTTCGTTGAGTATCTTGACCACGGTCGCGCGATCGGCGGAATAACCGGAAGTGATGGCGCCATTGTCGATATGTTCGCGGGCGCGCTTGCGGATGGTTTCGATATCGGAGAGGAACGGCTTGGCTGCCATGGGCGTGGCTCCATCGGGCTGACTGGGCGAACCAGCACCGTAGGTGGCGACGCGCGAAACGCAGGTGAAAAAAGCGGTGCGGATGTGAGGCCGTTGTGTGGGAGCGCACCCTGTGCGCGACAAACCAACGGAGCGGAACATCGCAGCGTTGCCGTCGCGCACAGGGTGCGCTCCCACAAGGTGCTCTACCTCGTGCAGGCGGTGGCGACCGCCGGCACGAGGTGAAACATCAAGCCTTGTGATAAACCTCGGAGCCCTGCTGGCGGAATTCCGCCGACTTCTCCGCCATGCCCTCTTCCAGCGCCGACTCTTCGCCGGTGCCGTGTTCGGCGGCGTAGTCGCGCACGTCCTGGGTGATCTTCATCGAGCAGAACTTCGGGCCGCACATGGAGCAGAAATGCGCGCTCTTGTGTGCATCCTTGGGCATGGTTTCGTCGTGGAATTCCTTCGCCTTTTCCGGATCGAGGCCAAGATTGAACTGGTCTTCCCAACGGAACTCGAAGCGCGCCTTCGACAGCGCGTTGTCGCGCACCTGCGCACCCGGATGACCCTTGGCCAGATCGGYTGCGTGGGCGGCGATCTTGTACGCGATGATGCCGTCGCGCACGTCCTGCTTGTTCGGCAGGCCCAGATGCTCCTTCGGCGTCACATAGCAGAGCATGGCGGTGCCGAACCAGCCAATCATCGCCGCGCCAATCGCGCTGGTGATGTGGTCGTAGCCCGGCGCGATATCGGTGGTCAGTGGCCCCAGCGTGTAGAACGGCGCTTCGTGGCACTTCTCCAGCTGGCGCTCCATGTTTTCCTTGATGAGCTGCATGGGCACGTGGCCGGGGCCCTCGATCATCACCTGCACGTCGTGCTTCCAGGCGATCTGGGTGAGTTCACCCAGCGTATCGAGCTCGCCGAACTGGGCGGCATCGTTGGCGTCGGCAATGCAGCCCGGACGCAGACCATCGCCGAGGCTGAAGGACACGTCGTACGCCTTCATGATCTCGCAGATSTCTTCGAARTGCGTGTAGAGGAAGTTTTCCTTGTGATGCGCCAGGCACCACTTGGCCATGATCGAACCGCCGCGCGAGACGATGCCGGTAACGCGCTTGGCGGTCAGCGGCACGWAGCGCAGCAGCACGCCGGCGTGGATGGTGAAGTAGTCSACRCCCTGCTCSGCCTGYTCGATCAGCGTRTCGCGGAASATGTCCCAGGTAAGGTCCTCGGCCACGCCGTTAACCTTSTCCAGCGCCTGGTAGATSGGCACCGTGCCGATSGGCACCGGCGARTTGCGSAKGATCCACTCGCGSGTTTCRTGGATGTGCTTGCCGGTGGACAGRTCCATSAYGGTGTCGSCGCCCCAGCGGATCGACCACACCAKCTTTTCCACTTCCTCGGCGATGCCCGAAGAAACGGCAGAGTTGCCAATGTTCGCGTTGATCTTGGTGAGGAAGTTGCGGCCGATGATCATCGGTTCCGCTTCCGGGTGATTGATGTTGGCCGGGATGATGGCGCGGCCGCGCGCCACTTCGTCGCGCACGAATTCCGGGGTGATCAGCTTGGGCAAGGCCGCACCGAACGATTCGCCCGGGTGCTGGGTGCGCAGCGCGCTGCCCTGCAGCGCTTCGATGCGCTGGTTCTCGCGGATGGCGATGTATTCCATCTCCGGCGTCACGATGCCCTGGCGGGCGTAGTGCATCTGGGTGACGTTGGCGCCGGCTTTGGCGCGATGCGGCGCACGCGTCGCGGTGAAGCGGAAGGCATCGAGCTTGGGATCGACAGCGCGCTGGCGGCCAAAGGCGGAGCTCAGGCCGATCAACTGCTCGGTGTCGCCGCGCTCGGCAATCCAGCCCGCGCGCAGCGCCGGCAGACCGGTGACCAGGTCCACCTTGTAGTCGGGGTCGGTGTACGGGCCCGAAGTGTCGTACACGGTGATCGGCGGATTCTCTTCGCCGCCGAACAGGGTCGGCGTCTGCGCCTGGCAGATTTCGCGCAACGGTACCTGGATGTCCGGGCGGCTGCCCTGCACGTGGATCTTGCGCGAGCCCGGAATCGGACGCGTCACGGCTTCGGAGAGTTCCTGCGCGGCGCGCGCAAGGTCATTGGGCAGGGCATTCATCGGCTTTGGTCCGTCCGGGCGTTGGCGCTGTCCCCGAGGGGACGTGCTTTTGTTGGGGAGTCCACACTGGATCGTGTGGAGTGATGCGCATGCAAACGCGCATTCAGCAACAGAAGCGGACGGCACCGGACGCAATGTCCTTACGGCATTGCGGCGAAGCTCCCTACAGCGGTACTAGCCGCATCAGGTTCGAAGGGACTCTCTCAGCCGACTTGTTGCCGGCACCCCCGCCTCAAGCCGCTATTTGAGCACGAAGCGAGGGAGGCCGCGAGTGCGGCGGCCTTGGCGGGCCTGAATCAGGCGGGATCAGCGCGGCAGATAGGCGCGCAGGAACATGTCCACGCCATCGCGGGCGGTCTGTTCGAGCTCAGCGGCGTAGGACTGGGCGCATTCTTCGCAACCGAACATGCGGCGCAACAGCATTTCGCCCTTGATCAGGGAGATGAACTGGCCGGCGGCGCGGGCCACGTTGGCGATATCCAGCCTGCGGTCGTCAACCGCCTGTTGCAGCAGGCGTTTCATCAGACCATTGGTGCGATCCGGGCCTTCTTCCCAGAGCAACTTGCCGTAGCGCGGGTTGCCCTGGCGGCAGTCGCTGAGGATGGCGCGGAAGGTGCCCACGTTCTGCACGTCGCAGTCGAGCCGGACGTGATGCAGGGCGATACGCTCCAGCGCGACGCGGATGTCTTCGGCGGGGTCGTAGTGGTAGGTGTCTTCGGGGATCAGGTCCTGGATGCGCGCGCGGATCACCTCGCGAAACAGGTTGTCCTTGTCGCCGAAGTGGCTGTAGACGGTGAGTTTGGACACGCCGGCCTCTGCCGCTACCGCATCCATGCTGGTTCCGGCAAAGGCGTTGCGGATGAACAGGCCCTTGGCGGCCTCAAGGATCGCCGCGCGCTTTTCCATGTCCTTGGGACGGCCGGGCCCCTGAGGCTTGGTCTGCGGGATCGTGCTCATGGCTATACCTTCACAAATGGCTTCACAAATGGATAACGCCCGTTTAGTATACGCGGCGGTTTAGTTATTTTCCATGGCCAAGATACACGGCTTCCCTTATGTCCACCAC
>NZ_JBFTRY010000224.1:0-5000 GCF_056399745.1 Dyella sp. 01N36 | reverse complement strand
TGGTTGCGGCAGCAGCCGGCTGGGCGGCKGGCGCGGTGGCTGCCGGAGCCGGGGTCGGCTGCGGTGCCTG
The DNA here is from genome assembly GCF_056399745.1 of Dyella sp. 01N36. Taxonomy (NCBI): domain Bacteria; kingdom Pseudomonadati; phylum Pseudomonadota; class Gammaproteobacteria; order Lysobacterales; family Rhodanobacteraceae; genus Dyella; species Dyella sp. 01N36. The sequence goes on along the minus strand of NZ_JBFTRY010000224.1, from coordinate 4,930 downwards.
GCTGGCGTTGTCGTTGTTGTTGCTGCAGGCGGCGAGCGCGAGCAGGGMGGCACACAGGAACGACAGACGCTTCAGCATGGTGATCCTCAATACAGAGTCTTGGCTCGGAACGGACACGCCGGCCCATGGCCGGCGTGTCATAGACATTTACTTGGCGGCAGAAGTGCCCGCGCCTTCGGCGGCATGCAGGCCTTCGACGTAGCTGGCGATCGCGGCAATGTCCTTGGCGTCCAGCTTGGCGGCGATGCCCGGCATGATCTGCGAGTGGGCGTCGTCACCCCACACGGTGCCGTCGTGCCAGGCCTTGAGCGTGGCTTCGATGTACTGCGCATGCTGGCTGGTGAGCTGCGGGTACATCGCGCCCGGATTGCCGCGGCCATCGATGCTGTGGCACGCCATGCAGGCAGGCACACCCTTGGTGCTGTCGCCCTGGCGGTAGAGCTGCTCGCCGCGCTCGACCAGTGCCTGGTCAGCCACGCCCGGCAGCGAGGTCTTGCTGGCGAAGTAGGCGCCGATGTCGCGCATGTCCTGCTCGGACAGCGGTGCCACCATGCCCATCATGATCGGGTTCTGGCGCTTGCCGGACTTGAAGCTGTTGAGCTGGTGGACGATGTACGCCTCGCTCTGGCCAGCCAGCTTGGGATACTGCGGATCGGCGGAATTGCCGTCGATGCCGTGGCAGGCGCCACACGCGGCCGACTTGCCCTGGCCTGCGGTGGCATCGCCGGGCTTCACGGCGGCAGTCGCCTCAGCCGGCTTGGCGGCGGCTTCAGCAGCAGCGGCGGCAGGTGCCGTGGCGGCTGCGGCCGGCTTGGCGGCGGTGGTTGCGGGCGCCGGATTCTTGGCTTCCTGCGCCAGGATTGCTCCGGAAGACAACGCAAAGACGAGGACTACGGCATAACGAACAACAGCGGGCCGAAAACCGGCAGGCCGAAAACTCATACACTTGTCTCCCGAAAAACTGCTATGGCTGCACGGTTCGCGCTGGCCAGCGCGTCCGCAACTGGCAGAAACTACCGGATTATCTCTGCGCCACCATAGCCGGTCAAACCATGTCCAATCCATTGCAAGGCGCCCAGTTCGTACTGGCTGCCCACCGAATTTCTCAACTTCCGACCGACAGCGGCGCGGAGGTGGCGTTTGCGGGTCGCTCCAATGCCGGCAAGTCGAGCGCGCTCAATACCTTGACTGCGCATCGCGGTCTGGCGCGTACGTCGAAAACACCAGGTCGAACCCAGCAGATGGTGGCGTTCTCGCTGCCACCGCAGACCCTCGGCGAGGGCCCGGACGCGCTGCCGGCGCGGCTAATTGACCTACCCGGCTATGGCTACGCCAAGGTGCCCGAGGCCTTGCGCGAGCACTGGAAGCAGGAAATCGATGCCTATCTGCATCAGCGTCGCAGCCTGCGCGGAGTGGTGCTGATCACCGATATTCGCCATCCGCTCAAGGACTTCGATCGGATGATGCTGGAGTTTTGCTTCGCCACCCACCTGCCTTGCCACGTGTTGCTGACCAAGGCGGACAAATTGTCGCGGAGCGCGGCGGCACAGGCGCTGATGGCGCTTCGCAAGGTGTTGTCGGCCAGCGAAACCCAGGCCACGGCGCAGATTTTTTCCTCGCAGACGCCCACCGGCGTGGAGGAAGCGCGCGATATGGTGATGACGCTGCTCAATACGCCGCGAGAGTAAGCAACGCGCCGGACACCCGGCGCGAGCTTTTCGGCAAGCTCAGCGCTTGTCGACGGCGGCCATGAAGATCGCGCACAGCGCCTCCATGCCGGCGCGGTCGTCCTCGTCGAAGCGGGCGATGGACGGGCTGTCTACATCCCACACGCCAAACAGGCTGCCGTCGTCGCGCACCAGCGGCACCACGATTTCCGATTGCGAGGCGGCGTCGCAGGCGATATGGCCATCGAACGCATTCACGTCGCGCACCACCTGTGTCTGGCGCGTCTGCGCCGCGGTGCCGCACACGCCGCGGCCGAGCGCGATGCGGATGCAGGCCGGTTTGCCCTGGAACGGACCGACGACCAGTTCGGTGCCGTCATACAGGTAGAAACCGCTCCAGTTGAAGTCGGGCAGGCTGTGATAGATCAGCGCGGCGAAATTGGCGGCGTTGGCGATCACGTCGGGCTCGCCTTCCAGCAGCCCGCGGGCCTGGGCGCACAGATCTTCGTATTGTTCGCGCTTGCTGGCGTAGGCCTGCGTCTTCACTTCGTACATCGATCGACTCCTGTGGCGCCCGTGGATCGCGGGGATCTGTCCAGGCGGGCCGCCGTAAAGCACGTATTATGCGCCTGCCGGGCGGCACGGGAATGCCGGGCGCGACCATTCAGGGGATGGCTATGTCGACACTGTTTATTGCAGGCACCGACACGGGTGTCGGTAAGACCCATGCCACCTGCACGCTGCTGCATCTGCTGCGCAGTCGCGGCAATCAGGCCTGCGGCATGAAGCCGGTGGCCAGCGGTTGCGTGGAGACGCCGCAGGGCTTGCGCAACGACGACGCGCTCGCATTGCAGGCGGCCAGCAGTTCGCCGATGCCTTACGAATGGATCAATCCGGTGGCCTTGCGCGAGCCCTTGTCGCCCCACCTGGCGGCGGCGCACGAGGGCGTCGAGATCCGTCTCGCGCCGCTCTACGAGGCCTTCGAGCGTCTGCGTGGCATGCATGACGATGTGCTGGTGGAAGGCGTCGGTGGCTGGCTGGTGCCGCTGTCGCGCAGCCTGCTGGCGTCGGATATTCCACGTCAATGGCAGTTGCCGGTGGTGCTGGTGGTGGGCCYGCGGCTGGGCTGCATCAATCACGCCTTGCTGTCCGCACGCGCGATCGCCACCGATGGCTGCCGCCTGGTGGGCTGGATCGGCAACCAGATCGATCCGGACATGGACGCCGTCGACGAAAATATCGCCACTTTGCGCCACCACCTGCCGGCGCCCTGCCTGGGCATCCTGCCGTATGGCGTGGCACCGTCCGCCGCCGCCGCTCATCTGGATCTCACACTGGTCTTGGAATGACGTTCACATGGTCCGTGCTTGGATGTACGGGCCATCACCGCAGGAGGCACCCATGGCCATACGCAGCCACTTCTATCTTTCGGTCGCCGACCTCGCCCATGCGCGCGGGCCGGTCGCCACGCTGAGCTATGACGGAGCCGGTCCCAACGATCTCGCTGCTGCGGTGCAGAACGCCATGCGCAGCACCGATCTATTCGAGCGCTGGCGTGCCATGCAGGATGAGCCGGACGATGTGGACCCGGCGCTGGGCGCAATCGACCCGCAGGCCACGGCCAGCGCGCGGGTCAGCGACCTGCACATCGACATGGATCTCATCACCGACCTGCCGATGAGCATCGTGCGGCAGCGCCTCAACCTGCTGATCGGCAACAGCTGGCAGCTGCGCGACATGYGCAAGGCCTGACGCGGCCGCCCCATGCTGCGGTTGCGTCATCGCCGCCGCGTACGGTCCAACGACCCAGTACTTCCAGCCCTTGGCACCCGTGCCGGGCTGTGGTTAGTCTCGGCGTCCGTTTGTCTGTTTCCATGGGGAACCCCGATGCTTCGTCTTCGCACGCTTGTCATAGCCACGTCCATTGCGCTCGCCGCCTGCTCGCAGCAGTCGAACGAGCAGGCCTCGCAGCCCGCGCCCGCTCCCGCCAGCACCGCGCCGGCCAAGGCTTCCACGGTCGCCGCACCCGGCGGCGAAGTGAGTGCGGTCAATCCGTTCCTCGAGCCCAGCACCCTGCCGTTCGAGGCCCCGCCGTTCGACAAGATCAAGGACGGCGACTACAAGCCGGCCTTCGAAGAAGGCATGAAGCAGCACCTTGCGGAGATCGAAAAGATCGCCGACAACACGGATGCGCCGACCTTCGAGAACACCTTCGTCCCGATGGAGAAGTCGGGCCGGCTGATGCAGCGCGTGATGCAGGCGTTCAACGCCGTCAGCGGCGCCAACACCAATGAAACCCTGCAGAAAGTGCAGGAAGAAGAAGCGCCCAAGCTCGCCGAGCACCAGGACGCGATCTTCATGAACGACAAGCTGTTCAAGCGCATCCAGACGGTCTACGACCAGCGCGATACGCTCAAGCTCGATCCGGAATCCAAGCGCCTGGTCGAAGTGACCTATCGCAACTTCGTGCATGGCGGCGCCAAGCTGTCCGATGCCGACAAGGCCAAGCTCAAGGACCTCAACAAGGAAGAGTCCACGCTGAGCACGCAGTTCACCAACAAGCTGCTCGCCGCCACCAAGGCCGGTGCGCTGGTGGTGGACGACAAGAGCAAGCTTGACGGCCTGTCCGATGGCGACATCGGTGCCGCGGTGGAAGCGGCCAAGGCGCGCAAGCTCGACGGCAAGTGGGTGGTGCCGCTGCAGAACACCACGCAGCAGCCGGCGCTGCAGAGCCTCAATGATCGCGCCACGCGCGAGCAGCTGTTCAAGAACTCCTGGGATCGCGCCGAGAAGGGCGACGCCAACGACACGCGCGACATGATCGCCCGCATCGCGCAGATCCGCGCCGAGCAGGGCAAGCTGCTGGGCTTCTCCAGCTACGCCGCTTGGAAACTGGAAGACCAGATGGCCAAGACGCCGGAAGCGGCGATCACCTTCATGGACAAGCTGGCCCCGGCGGCCACGGCACGCGCCGAGCGCGAGGCCAAGGACATCCAGGACGTGATCGACCAGCAGAAGGGTGGCTTCAAGGTCGAGGCATGGGACTGGAACCACTACTCCGAGCAGGTGCGCAAGGCCAAGTACGACCTGGACGAGTCGCAGATCAAGCCGTACTTCGAGCTGGACAACGTGCTGCAGAACGGCGTGTTCTACGCCGCCAACCAGCTCTACGGGCTGACCTTCAAGGAGCGCAAGGACATCCCCGTCTGGCAGCCTGACGTGCGCGTGTTCGAAGTGTTCGACAAGGACGGCACCTCGATGGC
>NZ_JBFTRY010000223.1:0-5004 GCF_056399745.1 Dyella sp. 01N36 | reverse complement strand
GCCTGAATCAGCAGAAATACGTGGGTCTGGTCGACATCCTCGACAATCCCAAGGAGCTGCAGAATTTCCTGCGCATGGAACGCTGGATCTTCGATTCGCCGGACCAGGCGGGCGAAGCGTTCCGCGAATTCATCAAGGACTTCTATCAGCAGAACAAGCTGATCAAGGGCGACCTGATCATCGGYGGCAAGCCGGTGGACTTGGGCATGATCACGCACCCCGTGCTGAATATTTTCGCCGAGCAGGATCACCTCGTGCCGCCGGATGCATCGCGCGCACTGCAGCAGCATGTGGGCAGCACCGACTACACGCAGATCGCGTTCAAGGGCGGCCACATCGGCATCTATGTGTCGGGACGCGCACAGCGCGAAGTACCGCCGGCTATCCATCAGTGGCTCAGTACGAGAAACTGAGCTTCATCCACCGCGACCACAGGGCACAGTCATGGAAAAGCGCCTGCATCGATCACTGACGGACCGCAAAATCGCCGGCGTCTGCGGCGGTATCGCCGAGTACCTCGGCTGGGATCCGACCCTGGTGCGCGTGCTGTGGATCGTGCTCACCTTCCTGGGTGGCTCGGGCATCGTGGCCTATCTGATTCTCTGGCTCGTCATGCCCGACGGCCCCTGACCTCCCGGTTGGCGCGCTGACGCGCCGCCGACTTTCGTTTTCATCGCTGGGTTTTGTGTTTTATGGATTACGACCGTTACGACCGCATCCGTGCCGTACAGTGGCAGGGTGACCATCTCCGTTTGCTTGATCAGCGCCTGCTGCCGCAGGAAGAACGCTGGATCGACTGCGCCAATGCCGCCGATGTCACCCAGGCCATCAAGGACCTGGCCGTGCGCGGTGCGCCGGCGATCGGCATTGCGGCGGCGTGGGGTGTGGTGCTCGCGGCCAGGCAGGGTCAACCGCTGGAACCGGCGCTGGCCATGCTGCGCGCGGCCCGTCCCACGGCCGTCAATTTGATGTGGGCGCTGGATCGGATGAAGTCGCGCATCGCCGCGGGCGCCGATGCTGCCGCACTCGAACGCGAAGCCCAGGCCATCCAGGACGAGGACCTCGCCGCCAATCGCCATATGGGCGAACTGGGTGCGGCCTTGATCGCGCCGCATTCGGGCGTGCTCACGCACTGCAATACCGGCTCGCTGGCGACGTCCGGTTTCGGCACGGCGCTGGGCGTCATCCGCGCAGGCGTGGCTGGCGGTCGCATCGAGCAAGTGTTTGCGGGCGAAACGCGACCGTGGCAGCAGGGCGCGCGCCTGACCATGTGGGAGCTGGTGCGCGACGGCATTCCCGCCAAGCTGATCGCCGACTCCGCCGCGTCGCATCTGATGCGTTCGGGTGCGGTGCAATGGGTGATTGTTGGTGCCGATCGCATTGCCGCCAATGGCGACACCGCCAACAAGATCGGCACCTACCAGCTCGCCATCGCGGCACGCCATCACGGCGTGAAGTTCATGGTGGTGGCGCCGTCGTCGACGGTCGATATGGCGACCGCGTCGGGCGACGACATCGAGATCGAACTGCGCGACTCGGCTGAGCTGTTGGCGGTGGCCGGCCGCCGCACGGTGGTGGAAGGCGCCGATGCGTGGAATCCGGTATTCGACGTGACGCCGGCCGAGCTCATCGATGCCATCGTCACCGAGCGCGGCGTGATCGAGCGTCCGACCACCATCGCCATGCAGGCGCTGTTTGGTCGATGAAGCTATCCCGGCAATTCTTCCTTTTCACCATCGGTGGCGTCATCGGCTTCATCGTTGACGCCGGCCTCGCCCAGGCCCTGGTGAGCTGGAATGGCTGGAATCCGTATTACGCGCGTCTGGTCTCCATTCCGTTGGCGGCCACCGCAACGTGGCTGTGGAATCGCCGGCAGACCTTCAAGCACAGCGAAAGCGGGCGAGGGCTGTTCTCCGAATGGCTGCATTGGATGGCGCTGATGGGCGTGGGCGCCCTGGTCAATTACGGCACCTATGCCGCGCTTTTGATGGGCTTTCCGATGCTGCACCGCTGGCCTGCCATCGCCACCGCGGGCGGTTCTTTCGTGGCTGCCGTGTTCAATTTCTCGACAGCGCGCCTGATGCTTTTCAAGGGCGCCAAAACGTCCGCGTAAGCCATTGATCCATATAGTGAAAATACTGTGAATCCCGCGTCAAACGTGGTACACTTCACAGGTTATCTCAAGGCAGCCCGCGCCTAGTTCCTGGGGGAGCGCGCCGGGGCCCTCTACCTTCATCATGGAAGCCGATTGATGGCAGAACTCGCCAAAGAAGTCATTCGCGTCAATATCGAAGACGAGATGCGTCAGAGCTACCTCGATTACGCCATGAGCGTGATCGTGGGACGCGCCCTTCCCGATGTCCGCGATGGTCTGAAGCCGGTCCATCGCCGCGTTCTGTTCGCCATGAACGAACTGGGCAATGCATGGAACAAGCCCTATAAGAAATCGGCCCGCGTGGTCGGTGACGTGATCGGTAAATACCATCCGCACGGCGATTCGTCGGTATACGACGCGATCGTGCGCATGGCGCAGMMKTTCTCSCTGCGCTACATGCTGGTCGACGGCCAGGGTAAYTTCGGTTCGGTCGACGGCGACAACGCGGCAGCGATGCGATACACCGAGGTGCGCATGTCGCGCCTCACGCAGGAGCTGCTGGCCGACATCGACAAGGACACCGTCGACTTCGGTCCGAACTACGACGAAAGCGAACACGAACCGCTGGTGTTGCCCACCCGCGTGCCGAACCTGCTGATCAACGGTTCGGCSGGTATCGCCGTGGGCATGGCCACCAACGTGCCGCCGCACAACCTCACCGAGGTGGTGTCGGCCACCATCGCGCTGATCGACGAGCCCACGCTGTCGATCGACGATTTGATGCATTACATCCCCGGTCCGGATTTCCCGACCGCCGGCATCATCAACGGCTCGTCGGGCATCGTCGAGGCTTATCGCACCGGTCGCGGCCGCATCCTGGTGCGCGCGCGCGCCGAGATCGAGACCGAGTCGAACGGCCGCGAAACGATCATCATCCACGAGCTGCCGTATCAGGTGAACAAGGCTCGCCTGATCGAAAAGATCGCCGAGCTGGTCAAGGAAAAGAAGCTCGAAGGCATCAGCGAACTGCGCGATGAGTCCGACAAGGACGGCATGCGCGTGGTCATCGAGATCCGTCGCGATTCGATGGGCGACGTGGTGCTCAACAACTTGTTCCAGCAGACGCAGCTGCAGGTTACGTTCGGCATCAACATGGTCGCGCTGTTGGACGGCCAACCGCGTCTGTTGAACCTCAAGGACATCCTAGAGGCCTTCATTCGCCACCGCCGTGAAGTGGTGACGCGCCGTACCATCTTCGATCTGCGCAAGGCTCGCGCCCGCGCGCACATCCTCGAAGGCTTGACGGTTGCGCTGGCCAACATCGACGAGATGATCGAGCTGATCCGCACGTCGGCATCGCCGGCCGAAGCGCGCGAGCGCATGCTGGCCCGCAAGTGGCAGCCGGGCATGGTCGCCACGCTGCTCGAAGCGGCGGGTGCGGAAGCCTCGCGTCCGGAAGACATGGATCCGCGCGAAGGCCTCAAGGCCGAGGGTTATCAGMTGTCCGAAGTGCAGGCGCAGGAAATCCTCGCCATGCGCCTGCATCGCCTCACCGGCCTGGAGCAGGAAAAGCTGTCCGACGAGTACCGCCAGGTGCTGGAGACCATTCGTGGCCTGATCGAAATCCTGGAAGACCCGGCGCGCCTGCTGACCGTGATCCGCGACGAGCTTGAAGCGGTGAAGGAAGAATTCGGCGACAAGCGTCGCACCGAGATCCAGCATTCGCAGGAAGACCTCAACGTCCTCGACCTGATCGCGCCGGAAGACGTGGTCGTCACGCTGTCGCACACCGGTTACGTGAAGCGCCAGCCGGCCAGCACATATCGCGCGCAACGTCGTGGCGGCAAGGGTCGTTCGGCCTCCGCATTGAAGGACGAGGATTTCGTCGAACAGCTGTGGGTGGTCAACACCCATGACACGCTGCTCACCTTCACCAGCAGCGGTCGCGTGTACTGGCTCAATGTGTATCAGCTGCCGGAGTCCGGCCCGAACGCGCGCGGCAAGCCGATGGTGAACCTGCTGCCGCTGGGTCCGGGTGAAAAGGTCCAGGCGGTGCTGCCGGTGCGTGAATACACCGAAGACCAGTTCGTGTTCTTCGCCACTAAGCAGGGCACGGTGAAGAAGACGCCACTCACCGAGTTCGCGTTCCAACTGCAGAAGGGCAAGATCGCCATCAACCTCGACGAGGGCGATGCGCTGGTCAACGTCGCGCTCACCGGCGGCAACAGCGATGTGCTGCTGTTTGCATCCAACGGCAAGACGGTACGCTTCGACGAATCCGAAGTGCGCTCGATGGGCCGCACGGCCACCGGCGTGCGCGGCATCAAGCTTGGCGAAGGCGCCGAAGTGGTCTCGCTGATCGTTGCCGCCGAGGGCGATATCCTCACCGCGACCGAGCGTGGCTACGGCAAGCGCACCACGCTTGACGAGTTCCCGAAGAAGGGCCGCGGCACGCAGGGCGTCATCGGCATCCAGTGCTCCGAGCGCAACGGCAATCTGGTCGCTGCCATCCAGGCCAGCGAAGCGCACGAGCTGATGCTGATTTCCGACCAGGGCACGCTGGTGCGTACCCGCGTGGCGGAAGTCTCGCAGCTGGGTCGCAACACCCAGGGCGTCACGCTGATCCGCCTGCCGTCCGACGAGAAGCTGGTGAGCGTCGTGCGTCTCGATGCGGAAGTGGAAAACGGCGAAGTCGAGGGCGAAGAAGGCCCGATCGATGCCGCTCCGGAAGCACCTGCCGACGGCGAGTGAGCCTTGCTCGCTTGGTGAAAAAAACCCGGCTACGGCCGGGTTTTTTTTGCCTGGTTAGCCCGGCGTCACTTCGACTGCATCCACACGCGTGCCGTAGAACGCCACGTAGTCCTTGATCGGCGTCACCGGGTCATACGGATGTTCATACGTCCAAACCG
>NZ_JBFTRY010000222.1:0-5014 GCF_056399745.1 Dyella sp. 01N36 | reverse complement strand
GCACGACTCATGCTTTCAGTTCCTTGTGCAGTTCCTGCAGGCTGTGCACCGAGCCGTCGCCGTGAGAATCCAGCGAATGCACCAGCGCGCGGGCGCCCGCGACCGTGGTGGAGTACGTGACGCGCTGCTGCAGGGCTTCACGTCGGATCGAGAACGAGTCGGCAATCGCCGCCTTGCCCTCGGTGGTGTTGACGATATAGACGATCTCGCCGTTCTTGATCAGGTCGACGATGTGCGGACGGCCTTCGATCACCTTGTTGATGCGCTCGCAGGCCACGCCATGCTCGGCCAGGTACTTGGCCGTGCCGTCGGTGGCGACCAGGCTGAAGCCGCGCTCCAGCACTTCGCGGGCGACCGGCAGCAGGCGATCCTTGTCGGCATCACGCACCGACACGAACACCTTGCCCTTCGGCGGCGTCTTGATGCCGGCCGCATCGTGACCGCGCGCAAAGGCGGCGCCGAAGCTGCGGCCCACGCCCATCACCTCRCCGGTGGAGCGCATTTCAGGWCCGAGGATCGGATCCACGTTCTGGAACTTCAGGAACGGGAAGATCGCTTCCTTCACCGAGTAGTAGCTCGGGATCACTTCGCGCGTGGTGCCCTGCTCGATCAGCGAGCGGCCGGCCATGGCGCGCGCGGCGATCTTGGCTAGCGGCACACCGGTGGCCTTGGACACGAATGGCACGGTGCGCGAGGCGCGCGGGTTCACTTCCAGGATGAACACCGTATCGCCCTGGATGGCGAACTGCGTATTCATCAGGCCGATGACCTTCAGCTCCTTCGCCATCGCGGTGACCTGGCGGCGCATTTCATCCTGCACCTCCTGGGTCAGCGAGTACGGCGGCAGCGAGCAAGAGGAGTCGCCCGAATGGACGCCGGCCTCTTCGATATGCTCCATGATGCCGCCGACCAGCACGTTGCCTTCCGCGTCGGCAATGATGTCCACGTCCACTTCGACCGCGTGATCGAGGAAGCGATCCAGCAGCACCGGCGAATCGTTGGAGACTTGCACGGCATCGCGGATGTAACGCGAAAGATCGGCATCGCTGTAGACGATTTCCATCGCGCGGCCGCCCAGCACGTAGCTCGGACGCACCACCAGCGGATAGCCGATCTCGCGTGCCGAGGCCAAGGCCTCTTCCGGCGTGCGCGCGGTGCGATTCGGCGGCTGCTTCAGGCCGATCTTCTCGATCATCTGCTGGAAGCGCTCGCGGTCTTCGGCCAAGTCGATGCTGTCCGGCGAAGTGCCGATCACCGGTACGCCAGCTGCTTCCAGCGCACGTGCAAGCTTCAGTGGCGTCTGGCCACCGTACTGCACGATCACGCCCTTGGGCTTCTCCAGATCGACGATTTCCAGCACGTCCTCGAGCGTGAGCGGCTCGAAGTACAGACGGTCGGAGGTGTCGTAGTCGGTCGAGACKGTTTCCGGGTTGCAGTTGACCATGATGGTTTCGAAMCCRTCCTCGCGCAGSGCGAGCGCKGCGTGCACGCAGCAGTAGTCGAAYTCGATRCCCTGGCCGATSCGGTTCGGGCCGCCACCAAGCACGACGATCTTGTCGCGATTGGTCGGGTTGGCTTCGCACTCTTCCTCGTAGGTCGAGTACATATAGGCCGTGGTGGTGGCGAACTCGGCGGCGCAGGAGTCCACGCGCTTGTACACCGGGCGCACGCCCAGCGTACGACGCAGATGGCGCATGGCCGCTTCATTGGTGTCGAGCAGTTCGGCCAGGCGCGCGTCGGAGAAGCCCATGCGCTTCAACTCGCGCATGCGCGCGGCGTCGAGCACGGTGATGCCCTGCGTCTGGACGTCCTTCTCGGTGAGCACGATGTCTTCGAACGCCGCCAGGAACCAGGGATCGACGCGGCTCAAACCGTACACGTCTTCCAGGGACAAGCCGGCGCGGAACGCATCGGCCAGATGGAACACGCGATCCGGACGCGGCTCGCGCAGTTCGCGCTTGAGTGCGTTGACGCCCTCTTCGGTGGTCAGGTCCAGGCCGGTCGGGTTGAGGCCGGTCTTGCCGATTTCCAGGCCACGCAGCGCCTTCTGCAGCGATTCGTGGAAGGTGCGGCCCATCGCCATCACTTCGCCGACGGACTTCATCTGCGTGGTGAGGCGCGCGTCGGCCGAGGGGAACTTCTCGAACGCGAAGCGCGGAATCTTGGTGACGACGTAATCGATGCTCGGCTCGAACGACGCCGGCGTCAGGCCGCCGGTGATGTCGTTCTTGAGTTCGTCGAGCGTGTAACCCACCGCCAGCTTCGCCGCGATCTTGGCGATCGGGAAACCGGTGGCCTTGGAAGCGAGCGCCGACGAACGCGACACGCGCGGATTCATCTCGATCACCACCACGCGGCCGTTCTCGGCATTGATGCCGAACTGCACGTTGGAGCCGCCGGTATCSACGCCGATCTYGCGCAGCACCGCGATGGAGGCRTYRCGCAGGCGCTGGTATTCCTTGTCGGTGAGCGTCTGCGCCGGCGCGACCGTAATCGAGTCGCCGGTGTGCACGCCCATCGGATCGAGGTTTTCGATCGAGCACACGATGATGCAGTTGTCCGCCTTGTCGCGGACCACTTCCATCTCGAATTCTTTCCAGCCGAGCACGGATTCCTCGACCAGCACTTCGCCCACCGGCGAAAGCTCGAGGCCGCGCTTGACGATCTCTTCGAATTCTTCGCGGTTGTACGCGATACCGCCACCGGAGCCGCCCAGCGTGAAGCTGGGGCGGATGATGGTGGGATAGCCCACCTTCGTCTGCGTGATCAGCGCCTGCTCGAAGGTACGAACCACTTCGGCCTTCGGGCACTCCAGGCCGATCTCGGCCATGGCGACGCGGAACAGCTCGCGGTCTTCGGCCATGCGGATGGCTTCGCGCGACGCGCCGATCAGTTCGACGTTGTACTTCTCGAGCACGCCGTGGTCGGCCAGATCCAGTGCGCAATTGAGGCCGGTCTGGCCACCCATCGTCGGCAGCACCGCATCGGGGCGCTCCTTGGCGATGATGCGCTCCACCGTCTGCCAGTTGATCGGCTCGATGTAGACGGCGTCGGCCGTCTCCGGGTCGGTCATGATGGTGGCGGGATTGGAGTTCACCAGGATGACGCGGTAACCCTCTTCCTTCAGCGCCTTGCAGGCCTGTGCGCCGGAGTAGTCAAACTCGCAGGCCTGGCCGATGACGATCGGACCGGCGCCGATGATGAGGATGCTCTTGATATCGGTGCGCTTAGCCATTCTTGCGGGCCTCCTGCATCAGGGCGGCAAAACGATCAAACAGGTAGCTCATCTCGTGCGGGCCGGGGCTCGCTTCCGGGTGACCCTGGAAACAGAACGCCGGACGGTCGGTGAGCGTGAAGCCCTGCAGCGAACCATCGAACAGCGAGGTGTGGGTGACGCGCACGTTTGCCGGCAGCGTGGCCGGATCGACCGCGAAACCGTGGTTYTGCGAGGTGATCASCACRCGGCCRTCGTCCASRTCCTTCACCGGATGGTTCGCGCCRTGRTGGCCGAACTTCATCTTCAGCGTCTTGGCGCCMASYGCCAGSSCCATGATCTGGTGACCCAGGCAGATGCCGAACAGCGGGATCTTCGCCTCGAGGAACTGCTTGGTGGCTTCCACGGCGTAGTCGCAGGCCGCCGGATCGCCGGGGCCGTTGGACAGGAACACGCCATCGGGCTTCATCGCCAGCACGTCGCCAGCCGGCGTCTGCGCAGGCACCACGGTGATGTCGCAACCCTGCTCGGCCAGCAGGCGCAGGATGTTGTACTTCACGCCGTAGTCGTAGGCCACGACCTTGAAGCGTTTGGACGGCTGATTGAAGGCGGTGCGATCGAGGTCGTAGACGCCCTCGTTCCACTGGTAGGACTCGCCCACGCTGACCACCTTGGCCAGGTCCATGCCGTTGAGGCCGGGGAAGGCGCGCGCCTTGGCGAGTGCGTCTTCGACGTCGATCTGCTCGCCGGCGACGATGCAGCCGTTCAAAGCGCCCTTGTCGCGCAGGATGCGGGTCAGGCGGCGCGTGTCGATGCCGGCCAGGGCCACGATGCCGTGGCGCTTGAGGTAATCGGTCAGGCTTTCAGTGCTGCGCCAGTTGCTGGCACGACGCGGCACGTCGCGCACGATCAGGCCGGCGGCGTGGACCGAAGCGGACTCTTCGTCCTCGACGTTCACGCCGGTGTTGCCGATGTGCGGATAAGTCAGGGTGACAAGCTGTTTGGCGTACGAGGGATCGGTGAGGATCTCCTGGTAGCCGGTCATGGCGGTGTTGAAAACCACCTCGCCGACAGTTTCGCCAGTCGCGCCAACGGCGTAGCCGTGGAACACGCTGCCGTCTTCGAGGGCAAGCAGAGCGGGAATAGGCATCGGAGGACCGCCTTTTAGGTGCAGCAAGGTCCRCAAGCCGCACCAAAGCAGGCTTGAGGACCTTAGTCGAGGAATGTTGCAGGGCGGGTCGCAATGATAGGTGCAAGCCCCCTTGGTGTCCACCAAAAACAGCTGAACGCCACCGGGAGAAAAGCCCTGCGGGCCCCTGTCCGGGCAGTACACTAGCGCGGTCTCACCCATGCTCGGACATCCATGAACTCAGTCGCGCTGCTCGATCCCGCCCGTCTTGACCGACCGGACACCGACATCAGGGCGGAGCCGTTCCCGTTCCTGATCGCGCACGGTCAGTTGCCGGACGAGGCGCGCGGCGACCTGGAGCGCGATTTTCCGCGCTATGCGAGCGCCGGTTTCTTCCCGTATGACGCCAGCGACTGCGGCCCCTCGATCAATGCACTGGTGAACCGCCTGAGCTCGGCCGAGTTCGCCCRCGCCATCGGCGAGCGCCTGGGGATCGAGAACCTGGGCCAGTACCCCACCCTCATCACGCTGTGCCGGTCGCTCAACAAGCGCCACGGGACCATCCATACGGACAGCAAGTCCAAGGTGGCCACGGCTCTGCTCTACCTCAACAACCTCTGGCCGGACACCAGCGACGGCTGTCTGCGCTTTCTGGGCAGTATCGACAGCAT
>NZ_JBFTRY010000221.1:0-5022 GCF_056399745.1 Dyella sp. 01N36 | reverse complement strand
GGTGTAGCCCGGATTTGCTCGTCATCCCRGCGYAGGCCGGGATCCAGAGCCTCGGTATTTRGTTGTCGCCTCTCCGCCAGCGTGCCGCCTACGCGGCGGGCGTTTCGATCGGCTGCCGCCGCTCGAGTCACTTTTCTTTTGCTGGCCCAAAAGAAAAGTAACCCAAAGAAAATGGCCTGATGACGCCCGCAGCATCGTGCTGGGATAAGCCCGAACGCTTGAGGTGCGTCGTTGTGGGACAACCTCCGAGGGTAGACAGGGGATACTTCAATGCGCTGCGCAACGCGCCCGAATCGCTGAGGACTTAAAGCGGGGCCTCGCTGCGCTTTGGCTTTATCCCATGCATGACGCACTCGTGCCGCGCCTGGCGCTTGCCTGTGGGAGCGCACCCTGTGCGCGACAGCCACGCTGGGGTGTACCGCTCCGTTGGTTTGTCGCGCACAGGGTGCGCTCCCACAGACAGGCGGGCGCGACAGGGAGCGGCGGCTAAAGTCGATGCGAGGCAGAAATCGGGAACCCGCTATTCGGTGCCATGGAGGACCCCAATCGCCCCCCAAACCCAACAAGACCCACCTCCAGAGTTGAGCCGCCACCCATCGCATCGCTATCCTCCACCCCATGCCTCGCCTTTTGCTCCGCCACCTCCGCCGCTGCCGCACCTTGCTGGTGCTGGTGATGTGCGCGTGGCTGGCGCTGTCCAGCGTGGCCTGGGCGATGCCGCGGCATGACGATTGCTGTCCGTCGACGGCGGCCATGGGCATGATGACCATGCAGCACGCGTCGCCGGATCACGCGCCGGCGCATCCCTCGAACGTGATGTCCGATAGCTGCTGCAGCCACGCTCCCGCGAGTGTGCCGCTGTCGATGGTGCCGCACGTACTGCATGTGCGGGCCGATGGTTCGCCGCGGCAGTCGCATCGCGAGGCTGCGCCGCAACCCGTCTACGAACCACCGCTGCGGCCACCGGTCGCCTGATTCTCCGTTGAAGGCAACGGGCCGGCACGCGTCGGCCGATTCGATGCGCCTGCATGCGGGCGCGCGGCACGGAGCAATGCAATGAACAAGCAGGAACCGCGCGGTTTTCAACTGCCGCGCCGGCGGTTTGTACAAGGTCTGGCGCTGGGCGGCGTCGCTGCCGGGCTGGGCCTTTGGCGCGGCAATGCGATGGCGCAGGTGGCAGCGCCGCGGGCGGAGTTGCGTGGCAACCATTTCGAACTGGATATCGATGAGCTGCCGGTGGACTTCACCGGCCGCAAGCGCATTGCCACGGTGGTGAACGGTCAGCTGCCGGCGCCACTGTTGCGCTGGCGGCAGGGCGAGACGGTGACGCTGCGCGTGCGCAATCGCCTGAAGGTCAGCAGTTCCATCCACTGGCATGGCATCGTGTTGCCGGCGGATATGGACGGCGTGCCGGGGCTGAGTTTCGACGGGATTCCCGCCGGGGGCGAGTACACCTATCGGTTCACGGTGAACCAGTCGGGTACGTACTGGTACCACAGCCATTCGCGCTTTCAGGAGCAGACGGGTCTGTACGGTCCGATCGTGGTCGAGCCACGCGAGGGCGAGCGCCATCGTGCAGACCGCGACTACGTGGTGATGCTCAACGACTGGACCGATCTCGATCCGGAAACGATTTACGCGAACCTCAAGAAGCAAAGCGACTACTACAACATCGGCAAGCGCACTCTGGGCGACTTCATCCACGACGCCAATGGCGCAGGCATCGCCAAGGCCCTGGACGAACGCCGCATGTGGAACCAGATGAGGATGGATCCCAGCGATCTGGCTGACGTTTCTTCCGTCGCCTATACGTATCTGACGAACGGTTGCACGCCGGCAGGCAACTGGACCGGTCTGTTCGATGCAGGCGAGAAAGTGCGGTTGCGTTTCATCAACGGTTCGTCGATGACGTTTTTCGACGTGCGCATACCCGGCTTGAGCATGACCGTGGTCGCTGCGGACGGTCAGGCCATCGAGCCGGTGAGCGTGGACGAATTTCGCGTCGGCACTGCCGAGACCTATGACGTGATCGTGCAGCCGTCGGCCGATCGTGCGTGGACGATTTTTGCGCAGAGCATGGACCGTACCGGCTATGCACGCGCCACGCTGGCACCGCGTGCAGGGATGACGACTGAAGTGCCTTCGCTCGACGCCCGTCCCTTGCTCGCCATGGGCGACATGATGGGCACGATGGATCACGGCGCGATGGGACACGACATGCCCGGCATGGACATGGGCGGCATGCCGGGGATGGCGATGTCGCATGGTCACGAGGGAGCCGCGCCGTTGAAGACGGGACCCGAGGTGGATGCGCGCGTGACCACACCACGCAGCAATCTCGACGACCCGGGCGTGGGCCTGCGCGACAACGGGCGCCGAGTGCTCACGTACGCTGATCTGCACGCCGTCGATGCGCCCATTGCTCCGCGGGTCGATCGCGAGATGACGCTGCGTCTGACCGGCAATATGGAGCGTTACCTGTGGTCGTTCGACGGCAAGCGCTATTCCGGTGCCGAGCCGTTGCGGTTGCACTACGGCGAGCAGGTGCGCATCGTGCTGGTGAACGACACGATGATGACGCACCCCATCCACCTGCATGGCATGTGGAGCGAAATCGAATCGCCGGACGGCAATTTCCAGGTGCGCAAGCACACGGTGATGGTGCAGCCGGCGCAGCGCATCGCCTATCGCGTGAATGCGGATGCCCTGGGCCGCTGGGCCTATCACTGCCATCTGCTGTACCACATGGAAGCGGGCATGTTCCGCGAAGTGGTGGTGGCATGAGCCGCGCATCCAGGCGATGGATCATGGCGTGCCTTGGCGCACTGCCGATGAGCCTGCTGGCGCAGAGCATGGACATGCAGGACATGCCGGGCATGGCCATGCCGATGCCTCAAGGCGGCGCGGCGCCATCACACGCGAACCAGCAAACACCGTCGCAGCATGACGACAGGCAGCACGGCAGCCATGACATGGCGAATATGGATGAGGCCAAGGTGTTGCCGGCCAACGGCCACATGGCGCCGCCGCCACCGCAATACGTGCTGCATGACATGTCGCCCTCGCAGATGAACGCGATGATGCAGATGGACGACAACGAATCGATCGGCATGCTGCTGGTCGACCGGCTCGAGCGCAGTCGCAGCACCTCCGGTGACTACGCGACCAACTGGGAAGCCGAAGGCTGGTATGGCAACCCCATCAACCGCCTGTGGCTGAAGACCGAAGGCGAGCGTGGCAGCGACGGCACGCAGGATGCTCGCATCGAAGCGCTCTGGAGTCATGCTTGGACCAGCTTCTGGGACGGGCAGCTGGGCGTGCGCCAGGATTTCGGCCAGGGTCCGAATCGCACATGGCTGGCGATGGGCGTGGAAGGCCTGGCGCCGTATTGGTTCGAAACGCAGGCCACGTTCTACGTGGGCGAACAGGGGCGTACCGCGCTGCGCGTGGAGACCAGCTACGACCTGCGCTTCACGCAGAAGCTGATCCTGACGCCAAAGCTGGAGGTCAATCTCTACGGCAAGGACGATCCGCAGCGCGGCATCTCATCCGGCCTTTCCGAAGTCGAGGCGGGTCTGCGTCTGCGCTATGAAGTCAGTCGCAAGTTTGYGCCGTATATCGGCGTGGATTGGGCGCGACGGTTCGGCGATATTCAAAGCGAGCCCGGCTTGCCACCCGTGCAAGCGCGCGAGACAACGTGGGTGGCAGGTGTGCGCTTGTGGTTTTGAAGGTGAGCAGCGGGATGCCGGCATTCGTCGGCATCCCGCGCCTCCCGTAATGATCGCAGGCCCGCAGCTTCAGTAGCCCACCGTGATCCGCTGCCGGCGCGCATCGTTCTTCTCGACGCGGTCCAACAACGCCACCGCATAGTCCGGCACGCTGATATGGCTCTTGCCGTTGGCGTCCACCAGCAACTGGTCGCTGCCGACGCGATATTTGCCGGTGCGCGGGCCGTCTTCAAGCAGCGCAGAGGGACTGATATACGTCCATTCCACCGCATTCTTGTCGTGACGAAAGACTTCCAGCGCCTTGATCTGGCCTTGGGCTTCGTCCTTCCATGCCGCGGGAAAGTGCGGGTCATCGATCACGCGCACGCCAGGCGAGGTTTCCAGCGACGCAGCGCCGCCCACCCATACCAGGCGCTTCACGCCCGCCTTGGGCAGGTAGTCGAGCACTGTCGCGGCGATGGCAGGCACCGCGTCGTTGGAGCCATCGCGACGGGCCGAGATGCTCACGACGAGAACGTCGGAACCACGTACCGCGTCCAGCCAGCTTTCCGGATCGGCGATATCACCGGTGACGACGTCGACGCGGTCGTCCCTGGCAGTCAGGCGCGACGGATCACGCACGATGGCGGTGACATCGGCACCGCGTGCAAGCGCTTCGTCGAGGATGGCGTGGCCGACATGGCCGGTAGCGCCGAACAAGGCGATCTTCATGGGTAGTGCTCTCCAGCGGGGATAGGGGAGTGCGGGGGACGATGACGGGGCTGCCGTGAAAAAACTGCCAGCGCCACCAACAAGGCCCAGCATGCGCCCGCGACAGATCCAGATAAACGCATCAAAGGAGAATTCACTGTAAAGTTTAAGTTGACAGTACGGAGGATGGCATGGCCGAGGTCAATCTCAATCGCTTGTCCGTGTTCACCGCGCTGGTGCGCGCGGGCTCATTCACCGCGGCAGCCGACGTGCTCGGCATGACCAAGGCCATGGTGAGCCAGCACATTGCGCGTCTGGAGAGCGAGCTGGGCGTAACGCTGTTGTCGCGCAGCACGCGGCGCATGACCTTGACCGAGGCCGGCAGCACGTTTCACGCCGCCTGTTTGAGCATTCTTGCCGAGGCCCAGGCCGCGATCGCCCAGGTCGGGCGCAGTCAGGAGCAACCCAGCGGCACGCTGAGGCTCACTGCCACCGGCGATTACGGCACGGCCGTGGTCGCGCCGGCGCTGGCGCAATTCCTGCGCGAGCATCCGTCGTTGCAGGCGGATCTGGTGCTCAACGATCACATGAGCGACCTGATCGC
>NZ_JBFTRY010000220.1:0-5105 GCF_056399745.1 Dyella sp. 01N36 | reverse complement strand
GGAACGACCTGCATACGGGCAAGCAGGGCGGGCTTGAAGAAGCGCATGATGCGCGAGCGCAGCGCTTCTTCATCCAGGTCGAAAAGCAATTCATCCTGCTGGTCGAAGCCCAGGTTCGAAGTGAGAAAGAACAGAATGTTCTTGCAATCGATCAAGCGGCCTTCGCCATCGGCGAGCTCACCCTTGTCAAAGGCCTGATAGAAGATATTGAGCACCTCAGGATGCGCCTTCTCCACCTCGTCCAGCAGTACCACGGAGTAGGGGCGTTGACGGATCGCTTCGGTAAGCAGGCCACCCTCGCCGTAGCCGACGTAACCGGGTGGTGCACCCAACAGACGCGATACGGTATGTTTTTCCTGGTACTCGGACATGTTGATGGTGGTGAGAAATTGCTTGCCACCAAAGAGTGCATCGGCCAGCGCCAGCGCGGTTTCGGTCTTGCCGACGCCACTCGGACCCACGAGAAGAAACGCACCAAGCGGAGTGCCGGGTCGGCGAAGATCGGCCATGGCCGTCAACAGATGCCTGTGCACTCGCTCGATGGCGTCGTCTTGCCCCTTGACGCGCTCCCTCAACAATGAGGGGAGGGTGCTCAGGCGCTCCATGCGATCACTGGTCATGCTGTTGGCGGGAATGCCAGTCCAGTCGGCAATGACCTGTGCGATCTGTTCCCGCCCGACATCGGCAAAGAGCAGGGCGCCCTCGCGCTGAAGTTCGGCAAGCTGGGCCACTTTGTCGCCCAATGCGGTGCGCGGGACGCGTTCGTCATGGGTTGAGTCTTGCCCGTGCTCCTCACCCATCGGCTGGCGCAGCGCGATGATTTCGTCGACCAGCTGCTTTTGCAGTTCCCAGTCGTGATGAATCTTCTGGGCTTGCAAGTCTATCTGGCTACGTTGGTTTTCCAGTTCTTCAAAGCGCCGCGGGTCGACGGTGCGTCCAAAACACGCGTCGCGCCGAAGGAGGTCGATCTCGGCGGCTACCTGTACTTGTTCATGCTCCAGCGCCGTCAGTCGCCGCGGTGGTTCCGCAAGCGCGGTTGCCACGCGAGCGCAGGCGGTATCAAGTACGTCGATGGCCTTGTCGGGGAGCTGGCGCCCTGCCAGATACCTGGCGGAAAGCGCCGCGGCTGCCTGTAGGGCTTCATCGGCGATGATGACATTGTGTGCCTTCTCGTAAACCGTACGCAGACCACGAAGTATGTGTACGGCTTGTTCCTGGCTGGGTTCATCGAGCTTGACCAACTGGAAGCGCCGAGACAATGCGGGATCCTTCTCGAAATACCTTTTGTATTCCGACCATGTCGTAGCGGCGATAGTGCGCAGTTCGCCACGCGCGAGCGCCGGCTTGAGGAGGTTGGCAGCATCGGTGCCACCGGCTTGATTGCCAGCGCCGATGAGAGTGTGGGCCTCGTCGATAAAGAGAATGATGCGATGAGTCGAGGTCTTGACCTCGTCGATCACTGCTTTGAGTCGTTTCTCAAATTCGCCCTTGACGGCGGCACCAGCTTGCAAGGCGCCGAGATCCAGCCCCCAGAGTGCGACTTGTCGCAGTGGCTCGGGCACGCGTTGCTCGATGATGCGCAGCGCCAGGCCTTCGACCACGGCGCTCTTGCCCACGCCGGCATCACCCACCACGATGGGGTTGTTTTTGCGCCGGCGGGAAAGTATGTCGATCATCAGATCGATCTCGCCATCACGGCAAAGCACGGGGTCGATACGGCCTGCGCGGGCCTGCGCGGTGAAGTCATGGCCGTACTTGGCCAGCGCGGAGTCTGCCTCGGGCAACGGTGCCGCCAGAGGATCCGTCGAGGATGTCTCTGTTTCTGCCGAGTTGCTAATCCTCGTCTGAGGGCTGGTGACGTCGATGAGATGCTTAGCACGATGGTGAACGGTCTTCGCCCAGACGCAGGGCTGCATTGGCACCGCATCCTCAACCTTCCCAATGGCATCGCCTGCGATGACACTCCGGAATTTGTGATCGAGAGCATCTTCCAGTTATTCGAGAGAAATCCCGATTTGCCGGCCGTGCTGATCTACACTGTTGACGGATTCAATATGCAGGCCGCGCTTTCGAGCAAAGACGTGACGCTGAAGTCGATGGGCGGCGGAGTCGATGGCCGCCCGCCAGTAAGGCTCACCGACGGCATGGTCGCCCTCGTCGTCGGCCGCCCCGAGCGCATCAACTGGCTGCGTTTCTACGCTCCCTACACCAAAATCAACAAGAACCCGATCGATCCGGAGTTCACCGGCTGGGCACGCCCGCCCAAGCAGGACTTTGTTCCATCGCCCTTTATTCCCCAGCCATTTACGAAGCGGGAACTCGAGCAGTGGGACGCCTTGAAGACGCTTGCCGTGCTGCACCGTCCGGTCACCGYTCCGCTCGACAATCCGGCCAAGCCGGGCACGCGGTTGAAGAATGAGGCGTTGACCGCCGTGTTGGCCGAAGGCTGGAATAAGGCGACCGAAACGATCGATCCGTCGCCCGCCCGCGTGTTCTACGACGCCGGACAGAAACCGGACGTGCCCGCCCTGGCCGAACTGATGCCCGCATTGAAAGCCGCCGGCAGCCCCGTCGATCTGCTCGAATCAAAGGAAAGCTACGACCTCACGCAACGCCTGGGCGATACGGGTGCCGCCTCGCCCTTCGTCGGCATCGCGCTAGCCACTATGGCCAGTTACCTCGAGGGTGATACCAGCGTGGTGGTGCCGATGCGCAACAAGGATGAGGTGACCCTGATCACCATCACTTCGCCAACGCCAGGCAAGAAGCCGTCCGGCAATCCCTTTGGCGTGACGCTGATGCCGCAGACGGCAGGTGGCAAATAGCCCTTGATCAACCTCTGCGGGCGTTTGCGCCCATGACTCATGGCATCCATATCAGGAGATGATGATGCGCTTTCCCGGCAAGCGCCCTGTGCGTGAGGGCGATAGAACCACCCATGGCGGCACTGTCATGCCGGTCTTGCACACATGGAGGATCGACGGCCGACGTATTGCTCGTGTTGGTGACGCCGTGATGTGCCCAAGGTGCGGGCCCACTACCATCGTGGAGGGGGATGCCACCTTGCGCTTTGCTGGCGCAGCGGTCGCTTTGCACGGTCATCACACCAGTTGCGGTGCTACGTTAATTGCAAGCCTGCCGGCTTAAGGAGCTCGCATGCCGGAAATGTTTCATTACTTACCGCTGCGCTGGCCGGCGCGCCGCGCCAAGGCCTCGACGCGGACGGGCAATTCATCCAGCGCAATCGGCTTGGTCAGGTCGTCGTCGTCGTCGCCGCCGCTGCCCAGGCCGCGGATGCGTTCATCGAAGCTGCTCAGTGCGCTGAGCACCAGCACCGGCGTGCGATCGTCGCTCAGGCGCATCGTCGCCAGGAGATCGAGCCCATCCAGGCCGCCGGGCAGCATGCGGTCGAGCAGGACGACATCCCATTGTTCGCTGGCGGTGCGCCAGTCCGTTTGGCGCCGTCATGGCAGACCGTGACCTCGTGGCCGGCCTGGATCAGACCTTCCTGGATCAAGGCAACGGTTTGGGTATCGTCTTCGATCAGCAGGCAGCGCATGGTTTGGATCCGCTGGAGAAACGGTAGTGGTGGCGGGTGCATGCCACGCGCGGACACCGTTTGAACGGTCTATCGTAGTGAGTCGGCCCCTCTTTACGCCTTCGTGGAGCGCCCGTGGAACAATGGCTGGAAAAAGCGACGCAAGGGGTGGATCCGGACAGTCCTGATGCCTTCCTGCACATCTTCCTCAACCTGATGGGCCTGGTGCCGTGGGTGGCGCTGTTCTGGTGGAGCGTGCTGTTTATGGTGGTGGGCGCGCTGCTGGGCTGGTGGCGTGGGCGCACGGTGGAGGGCGTCGTGCTGGCGGCCGTGCTCGGCCCGATTGGCTGGGTGGTCATTGTGTTGAGGCCGCGGCCTAAGCCCAAAGCCGTGCCGCCGCCGTTGCCGTCGCGACGCTGAGCCGGCTTGCGATGGGCTGCAACAGGCCTCACATAGACGTCGGTGTATGATGGTTTCCGAGGTGAATCCATTGAGTCATGCCGTAGACAAACCGCACACGCATCACCATCACCACGACGACGCGCAAAGCTTCGTGCGTGCGGTGGAGCATGCCAGTGAGGAACGCGGTCTCCGGTTGACCCCTCTGCGCAAAGAGGTGCTCGAACTGGTCGCCGCCGCCGGCAAGCCGGTGAAGGCGTACGACCTGCTCGATCAGCTGCGCGAGCGTCACGGCAACGCAGCGCCGCCCACGGTGTATCGCGCGCTCGATTTCCTGCTCGAGCACGGCTTCATCCACAAGCTGGAATCGATCAACGCCTTCGTCTCCTGCCATCACCCGGCCGAGGCGCACCAGGTGCCGTTCCTGATCTGCGACAACTGTTCCAGCGCCCAGGAAGTGTGCGACGAACGCGTGGCGGAGCTGATCGAGGCACAGGCCAAGAGCTTTGGCTTTCGGCCCCAGGCGCAGACGCTGGAAGTGCACGGTCTGTGCAAACACTGCCGCAAGAGCTGACTGCCTCCGCCTGAATGACCGTGGCCGGAAGGTTTGCGTTCATGGCGTTATAATGTAACATGGCGTCAATGGGTCACCTGACGACCCCTATGCTCCGTGCCGGTCCCCGATCCGATGGCAGCTCCCCAGCAGCACAACAATCGCTTTTGGTCTCTGGCTGACCGGGTGGGTGCGACAGCATCCTTCCTTTGCGCCATCCACTGCGCGGCGCTTCCGTTCGTGCTGGCGATACTTCCGTTCATTGGGCTGGGTTTCCTTGCCGACCACGCGTTCGAGCGTGGCTTCGTGATGTTTGCCTGCGCGCTGGCGCTGATCAGCCTGGTCAGCGGTTATCGACATCACCACCGGCCGGTGCCTTTGCTACTGGCGCTGCCGGGCCTGGCGTTGTTGATCTTCGGGGTCACCTTCGCCGAGAAATTCGGCATCGGCGTGCACAGCGTGATGGTCACCTGCGGCGGCTTGCTCGTGGCAAGCGCGCACTTCGTGAACTTGCGCACGCAGCGTGCGCTGCATATTCACGGTCCGCAGTGTGCTCACTGATCATCGCGGCAAAAGCCGCCGTGATTGTGTAACGGGGCCCGTGATTCCTAGCAT
>NZ_JBFTRY010000219.1:0-5114 GCF_056399745.1 Dyella sp. 01N36 | reverse complement strand
CCAAGGCCCAGGACGCCGCACCGACGACACCGAACGGTCCGCGCGCTGCTTCCTGTGCGCGGGCCGACATGGCGGGCGTTTCGTGTTGCAGGGACTTTTCGTGCTCAAGTTCCGCATCGCTCATCAGCGCAGTTTCCTTGACCGGCTTGATCAGCAGGTTACAGATCATGCCCACCAGCAACAGGACGGCCAGGATATACAGCGTGCGGTCGTAGACCAGATTCTTGGCCACGCCCGCATCCAGTTGCGCCTGGCGCACCGCGGCGATCAGGAAGGGCCCCGCAATGCCCGCCACCGACCATGCGGTGAGCAGGCGACCGTGGATCGCGCCCACCATCTGGGTGCCAAAAATATCCGACAGATACGCCGGCACCGTGGCAAAGCCGCCTCCGTACATCGACAGGATCAGGCAAACCGCGATGACGAACATGCCCGCCAGGCCCATGTGGCCCAGGGTCGGCAGCGAGCAATAAAGCGCGATGCCCAGCGCAAAGAAGATGAAGTAAGTGGTCTTGCGGCCGATGAAGTCCGAGGTCGAGGCCCAGGCGATGCGTCCAAGGCTGTTGAACAGGCTGATCAGGCCGACCAGGCCCGCCGCCGAGGCGGCGATGGCGGCCTTTTGCGCCACGCTCAGCGCCGTACTGGCATCGAGACCGAGCAGCTTGCCGCCGAACACGTCCTGGAACATCGGGCTGGCCATCGACAGCACGCCGATGCCGGCGGTGACGTTCATGCACAACACCATCCAGATCAGCCAGAACTGCGGTGTTTTCCAGGCGCGGTTCAGATGCACGTGGCGATGGGTGATCAGTTTGTTGGTCGATGCCGCCGGCGGCGTCCAGCCCAGCGGACGCCAGCCCGACGGCGGCACGCGGAAGCCGAAGGCGCCGGCGACCATCGCCACCAGGTAGATCACACCCATGCACATCAGCGCGGACGACACGCCGGGTACGTCGCCGATGGAGAACTTCTTCATCAGCGCCACGGCCAGCGGGGCGCCGATCATCGCGCCGCCGCCGTAACCCATGATGGCGAAGCCGGTGGCCAGGCCCCGTCGATCCGGGAACCATTTGATCAGGGTCGAGACGGGTGTGATGTAACCCAATCCCTGGCCTATGCCGCCTAACACGCCTGCTCCTAGATAGACCAGCCATAACTGATGCATCGACACGCCGATGCCGCCGACGATCAGGCCGCCGCCCCAGCACAGGGCGGCAATGAAACCGGCCTTGCGCGGGCCGGCATGTTCGAGCCACGCACCCCAGATCGCCGCCGAAATGCCGAGCATGGCGATGAAGGTTTCAAAGATGTGGTTGACCGCCGGCACCGTCCAGTTGCAGGCGGTGGTGAACAGCTGCGCAAGAAAGCCCAGCTTGGCGCAGATCGCGGGGTCCGCTTCCGTCACCAGTTTGGTCATCGGCAGCCAGAACACGGAAAAGCCATAGGCCATGCCGATGCTCAAATGGATGGCCAGGGCCGCCGGCGGTACCAGCCAGCGATTGAAGCGCGGCCCGGCAATCGTGCTTTCTCGGGACAACACGGCCGACTTAGTGTCGGCCGTAGTCAGGACATCGGTTTCCGATACACCCACCATGAGCATCTCCCCCGGTTGTCGTCGGCCATGCGGCCGGATGGCAGACGCGATGTTTAGAGCCGCCATGTCGGTCGCGCCACCCGACCATGGTCGTACACATCTTCTTTGAACCTGAACTATGCCAAGGTGGCACCAACTGTGTTGCTGCAACGCAACGGATTGTGACAACCGAGGCGCATCGAACTCTTGCAATGTGATGCGCACCACGCCGAGCATGTAGCGACTTCACTCTGCCGCAGGCCAGACTTCCGCATGATCGGTTACGACGACGCACTGCTTGAGCTACTTCGGCACGTGCGGCCGTTGCCGGCGCAGTCATGCAAGACCGCCGATGCCTTGGGCAAAGTTCTTGCGGCCGATGTCGTCAGCTCGATGGACCTGCCGTCGTTCGATCACTCCGCAATGGACGGCTATGCGCTTCACGCGGCCGATCCGTTGGCCGCCGGCAGCGAGCATGCGGTGCAGGGCTCGCAGGCCGCTGGCGATGTTTCGCGCGGCTCGGCTGGCATGGCCTGGGAGATCATGACTGGCGCCCGACTTCCGCAGGGGCTGGACACGGTGGTGCCGGTGGAACGCACGGCGCTGCTGGAGCGTCGTGATGATGGTTCGCCTGCACGCATCCGGCTGCTCGACGACGTCGCGCCCCAAGCCAATGTGCGCTACGCCGGCAGCGACGTGGCCAAGGGCGCGGTGGTGATCAAGGCGGGCACGCGCATCCAGGCCAGTCAGCTGATGCTGCTGGTGGCGTTGGGTGTGGCCCAGGTGGAGGTGCTGCGCGCGCCGCGCGTCGCCATCATCTGCACGGGCAAGGAGTTGCAGGACGATCTGACCCAGCCGCTGGGCGATGGCCAGATCTATGGCTCCAACGGGCCCTATCTGGTTGGTGCATTCGCGGCGATGGGCGTGCAGGTGTGGTCGTGCGAAACCGTGGACGATACGAGCCACACCTTTGTTGCCGCCGTACAGCGTGCACAGCAGGCAGGCGTGGATCTCATCGTCAGTACGGGCGCCGTGTCCATGGGGCGCTACGACTTCGTGCCGGATGCCCTGGTGAAACTCGGTGCCCAGGTGCTTTTCCACAAGCTCGCGGTCCGCCCTGGCAAGCCGCAACTTGCTGCGGTGCTGGGGGATGCATTGGTGTTTGCCTTGCCGGGCACGCCGATGGCCGTGGCCGTGGGCCTGCGCTTCCTGATCGATCCGGTGGTGCGCGCCATGCGCGGACAAGCCCGGGAACCCTTGTGGCGAGCGGTGCTGGACACGCCTCAACAACTCAAGCCGGGCCTGCGTCACTTCCTGCGCGCCTCGGTGACGCAGGATGAGCAGGGACGACTTCACGCGCACGTGCTGGCGCAGCAGCAACCCTTCCGCATCCAGCCGTTCG
This sequence comes from Dyella sp. 01N36, assembly GCF_056399745.1. Lineage (NCBI taxonomy): Bacteria > Pseudomonadati > Pseudomonadota > Gammaproteobacteria > Lysobacterales > Rhodanobacteraceae > Dyella > Dyella sp. 01N36. The sequence goes on along the minus strand of NZ_JBFTRY010000219.1, from coordinate 2,139 downwards.
CTCAGGCCAACGCCTGGGTGGTGGTCGAGCAGGATGCCGTCGAGGTGGCGGCCGGCGCATTGGTGACCGTCGCCAGCCTGCACCCGGACGCTGGATGGGATCAAACGGGAGTCGCATCGTGAAACTGCAGATCGAAGCTCAAAGCCTGCGCGTGCGTATCGGCGAAGAGGAGTTATCCAGGCTGCTCGCTGGCGAGCCCCTGGTATCGCGTACCCGTTTCACCAGCAGTCTGTCGCTGTCGTGCACGCTCAAGGCGGTGGCCAGCGAGGCCGCTCGTTTCAGCGGCCAGCCCGACGCCTGGTCGATCGACCTCCCACAAGCCCTGGTGCGAACCCATGCCGCCAGCCTGCCCACGCGGGAGGGTTTGACCTTCCAGCTGGAAAGCGGAGAGGGCGATCCGCTGGAGCTGCTGTTCGATGTCGACGTGCGCGACAGCGTCCGTCATCGTCGCGCGCCGAGGCAGTAGCGTTGACATGACGCTGGTTACGCTTGGGCTAGTCTTGGGCCGTTGCATCGGCCGCCACGATCAGGAATGACACAAAAGATGCGTCGACTTTGGCAGGGCCTGCTGGTATTGGCGTCGGTAACGGCATCGTCGATGTCGATGGCGGCCGCTACCGACAATCACATCACGGTCGCGGCTGCGGCGGACCTGCATCAGGCGCTCGACGATGTCGTGGCGGCGTATCGGCACGAGCATCCCGATAGCCGCGTCGAGGTGGTCTATGGCTCCTCGGGCAATCTGTCCACGCAGATCGAGCAGGGCGCGCCGTTCGAGCTGTTTTTCTCGGCCGACAGCAGCTATCCGCAGCAACTGGTCGAGCATGGCAAGGCGAGCGGTACGCCGGTGCCTTATGCGCTCGGTCACCTGGTGATGTGGAGCGCCAGCATCGACATGAAGGGCGTGCAGGTGGCTGATCTCGCGCAGCCCCGGTTCGGCCGCATCGCCATCGCCAATCCGCAGCACGCCCCGTACGGCAAGCGTGCCGAACAGGCGCTGCGTGCTGCGGGCGTGTGGGACAAAGTGCAGCCGCGCCTGGTGTTTGGCGACAACATCGCGCAGACCGCGCAGTTCGCGCAAAGCGGCAACGCTCAGGTCGGCTTGGTGGCCGAATCGCTGGTGCTCGGATCGTCGGTCAAAGGCAGTTTCGAGCCGGTGCCGCCCGCGCTCTATGACCCGCTCAAGCAGAGTTTCGTGATCACCCAGCGCGGCGCGAACAATGCGCTCGCGCAGGACTTTGCGCGCTACGTGCAGAGTGCCCCGGCCAAGGCGATTCTTTCGCGCTACGGCTTCAACCTGCCGGAAGACGCCGCGCACTGAGCGCCCCTTATGGCCCTGTTGACCGAAGCGGACATCGAGGCACTGGGCCTCACCCTGCGACTGGCGACCACCGTCACCGTGTTGCTGCTCGTGCTGGGCGTGCCGTTGGCCTGGTGGCTGGCGCATACGCGCTCGCGCTGGCGGCGTCCGATCGCTGCCGTGGTGGCCTTGCCCCTGGTGCTGCCGCCGACCGTGCTGGGTTTCTATTTGCTGATGCTGCTCGGGCCGGATGGATGGGTGGGGGGTGCGTTTGCTGCGCTTGGCCTGGCAGCCTTGCCATTCACCTTCCAGGGCTTGGTGGTGGCCTCGATGCTGTATTCGCTGCCCTTCGTGGTGCAGCCGCTGCACAACGCATTTGAAGCGGTGGGCGAACGGCCGCTGGAAGTGGCCGCCTGCCTGGGGGCCAGTCCGCTGGATCGGTTCTTCAGCGTGGCCTTGCCGCTGGCCTTGCCCGGCGTGATCACGGCCGCCGTGCTTGGCTTTGCGCACACAGTGGGCGAGTTCGGCGTGGTCCTGATGATCGGCGGCAATATCCCCGGCCAGACCCGCGTGCTGTCCATGCGTATTTACGACCATGTGCAGGCGGGCGAATACCACCAGGCCAATGTGCTGTCGCTGTGCCTGCTGGTGGTGTCGTTTGCCGCCTTGCTTGCCATGTCGCTGTTGCGTACCCGCAGGCAGGCGCGTGACTGAGCGGGCTGGCGAGAGCCAGCTGGGGCTCGACGCCAAGCTCGCCTGGCGCCGCGGCGCGCTGGCGTTCGAGTTCGAGCTGACCCTGCCGCCGCGGGGCATTACCGCCTTGTTCGGCCCCTCCGGCG
>NZ_JBFTRY010000218.1:0-5205 GCF_056399745.1 Dyella sp. 01N36 | reverse complement strand
GGTCCGCGCATCATCTACACCACCAACTACGGCGACCAGAACTACTCGTTCGACGTGGCCATGCCGATCAGCGCGACGAGCCTGAACGTTGCCGGCCAGACCGTCGAGCTGGTGRCCGCCAAGGCGCCGGACCTCAACGCCGCCGCGGCCAGCACCAGCGCCGATGCGAGCAGCACCGCCGGCGACACGACTCCGGGTGGTCATGACCGCTTCGGCCGCCTGATCGTCGACAACGATGTGCGTGCTTATCTGGCCTTCGGTGGCCCGGCCCTCAAGGCCGTGTGGAACGGTACCGCCGCTGGCGTGCCGCAGACCCGCGACCTGATGAAGGCCTATGCCCAGACCCACGGCTACAAGTTCGACGAAGTGACCAATCGCTTCTACGACATCGAAGCCAAGCCGGAAGTGAAGCAGGGCGACCAGGTCACGCAGTACGCCGAGTTCGACGTGTACCTGCCGCTGAGCTGGGCTCCGGACCAGACCCCGGAACAGGCTGCGGGCATCAAGCCGCCGTCGCTCGACGACACCGGCAGCGACCAGGCTCCGGCCTCGTCCAGCACCGCCGCTCCGGCCAGCGCCGCCAGCGCCGGCAAGTAAGTCGCTCCGGCGGCAAGCTTCGAAAGGGCCCTTCTTCGGAAGGGCCTTTTCATTTTCAGGCCCTGCGCGGGCCGGGCCGGGCGAACTTTCGGTTACAGTGCGGGTCGATCCCGCAGCCATGCGCGCAGCACTTGCACGCGACTGACTCCACAGGACATGATCGAAACCGAACTGCTCACTCGACGCTATGGTGCCCTCACGGCGGTGGACTCGCTGAGTTTCCGCGCCGAACCGGGCCAGGTGCTCGGGCTGCTGGGCCCCAACGGCGCCGGCAAGACCACCGCCATGCGCATGATCGCGGGCTTCCTCGAGCCCAGCTCGGGCACGGCGCGCGTGTGCGGCTACGACGTGCGCAAGGAGCCGCTGAAGGCCAAGCGCGCGCTGGGCTATCTGCCGGAGGGCGCGCCTAGCTATGGCGAGCTGACCGTGCGCGAATTTCTGTCCTTCATCATCCGCATGCGTGGCTTGCAGCGCGACGAGGGCTCGCGGCGCTTCGATCGCGTGGTTGGCGGGCTGCAACTGGAGAGCGTGCTCGACCAGTGCATCGATACCTTGTCCAAGGGTCTCAAGCGCCGCGTGGGCCTGGCCCAGGCGATCGTGCACAACCCGCAGGTGCTGATGCTCGACGAGCCCACCGATGGTCTGGATCCCAACCAGAAGCACACGGTGCGCCAGCTGATCGACCAGATGGCGCGCGATCGCACCATCCTGATCTCCACGCATTTGCTGGAGGAAGTGCACGCCTTGTGCAATCGCGTGGTGATCATCGCCAACGGCCGCCTGATGGTGGATGCCACGCCGGCCGAGCTCGAATCGCGCTCGCGCTATCACGGCGCTGTGTCCTTCAGCGCGCCGGGCAGCGGCGTATCGCAGGAAATGCTTGGGCGGCTGCCGCAGGTGTCCTCGATCGAGGTCGATCCGATGGACGGTCGCATCACCGTGTTTCCGCGTCCGGGTGAACGCATCCTTGAACCGGTGGAGACGCTGCTGCGTCAGCAAGGGCTCGAAGTGTCGGAGATCCAGCTCGAACGCGGCCGACTCGACGAAGTGTTCCGCCAGATCACCACCGGCGCGGAGAACCGCGAATGAGTCCGATCGCAGCGGTGACACGCCGTGAGCTGCGCAGCTATTTCGTGACGCCGGTGGCGTATGTGTTCCTGGTGATCTTCCTGGTGCTGTCGGGCATCCTCACGTTTTACGCGGGCGATTTCTACGAACGCAATCAGGCGGACCTGCAGCCCTTCTTCGTGATGCATCCGTGGCTTTATCTGGTGCTGGTGCCTGCCGTGTCGATGCGCATGTGGGCCGAAGAAGCCAAGGGCGGCACGCTGGAATTGCTGATGAGCCTGCCGTTGACGCTGGCGCAGGCGATGCTGGGCAAGTTCCTCGCCGCGTGGCTGTTCATAGGATTGGCGCTGGTGTTGACCTTGCCGATCTGGATCACCGTCAATTATCTCGGCTCGCCTGACAACGGCGTGATCCTCGCCGGCTATATCGGCAGCTGGCTGATGGCCGGGGCGTTCCTCGCCATCGGCGCGTCTTTGTCCGCCGTGACGCAGAGCCAGGTGGTGGCCTTTGTGCTGACCCTGGTGGTGTGTTTCCTGCTGATCCTGGTGGGGCAGCCGCAGGTGATGGAGTTTTTCCAGGGCGCGTTGCCGCGCAAGCTGGTGAACGGCCTCGCGCACTTGAGCATGGTGCGTCACTTCGAAGCGATCTCGCGTGGCGTGCTCGACCTGCGTGACTTGTTGTACTTCGTGGCGAGCATGGCTGCCTGGCTCATCGCCGGCGTACTCACGCTCGACCTGAAAAGGACGCCATGAGCATGCGGCGCATCCATTTCAGTCGTCGCGCCGTGTTGTCGGCGGCCCTGGTGCTGCTGGCGATCGTGTTCGTGACTTTCGTGCTTGCCAGCAGCCGCTGGCGCATGGGGCGCATCGACCTTACCTCGGACAAGCTCTACACGCTGACGCCGGGCACCGTGCATATCGTGGATGGGCTGCATGCGCCGCTGCGCCTGACGCTTTATTTCTCCAGCCATGCCACGCGCGACCTGCCGCAGCTGCGCAGCTATGAGCAGCGCGTGGCCGAGATGTTGCAGGAGATGGTGGCGCGCGCGCATGGCCGCCTGCGCCTGCAGATTGTCGACCCCGTGCCGTATTCCGATGACGAGGCCAGCGCGGAAGGCTATGGCTTGTCGCCCATCAGCGGCGGCACCAACGGCGAGCGCGTGTTTTTCGGCCTGGTGGGCAGCACGCTGCCTTCGAACGCGGACGGCGATGGCGACGGCGAGACGCACTTGCCCACCAAGGTGCAGTCGATTGCGCTGTTCGATCCATCGCGCGAAACCTTCCTCGAATACGACATTGCCAAGCTGCTGTACGAGCTGGACCAGCCGTCCAAGCCGCATATCGGCGTGATCAGCAGCCTGCCGGTGCAGGGCAATCCGGTGATCGGCGAGGAGCCGTGGGCCGTGATGCGTCAGCTGGGCCAGCAGTTCGACGTGAAGTCGTTCGACCCGAGCAAGCTGACCCACATCGACGCCGACATCAAGGCGTTGCTGGTGATCCATCCCAAGCACATGCCGGCCGATGCGCTGTACGCGATCGATCAATACGTGCTCAACGGCGGTCATCTGGTGGTGTTCGTGGACCCGGTGGCCGAGATGGACAACACGCCGTTCATCGACAGCAGCGGCGTCACCGACGACCACAACTCGAATCTGTCGCGCCTGTTCGATGCCTGGGGCGTGCAATACGATCCGCAAAAAGTGGTGCTCGACCGTTCGCGCGCGCTGCGCATCGAACTGGCCGACAATAGCTCCATGAGCCATCCGGCAATGCTCGGCCTGGGCCAGCAGGAGCTCAACCACGATGACGTGACCACAGCGAGCCTGCAGCGCATCAATGTGTCCAGCGTGGGTTATTTCGACCTCGCGCCGGGCACCACCTCGCGCCTGCAGCCACTGATGCAGTCGACGACGGATGCCGAGGTGGTGTCGAGCGAGCGCGTGCGCGAGTCGCTCAACAACCCGGCCGGGCTGCTGGACAACTACAAGCCCGACAACCTGCACTATGTGATCGCCGCACGCGTGCGCGGACAGTTTCCCAGCGCCTTCCCGGAACGCGCCGGCCAGAAGGGGCACGTGCCGGGCGTCGGCAATGCRGAAGTGATCCTGGTGGCTGATACCGACCTGCTGAGCGATCGCCTGTGGGTGTCGTACGCGCAAAGCCTGCTGGGCCAGCCGCAGTTGAGCGCGATCGCCAACAACGGCGACCTGATCACCAATATCGCCGATAACCTCAGTGGTTCCTCGGCGCTGCTCTCCATCCATGGCCGGGTGAGTTCGCAGCGGCCCTTCACGCGCGTGCTCGCCTTGCAAAGCGCGGCCGACCAGAAATACCTGGCCAAGAAGCAGGAGCTGCAACGCGAACTTGCCGTCACGCGTACCCGCCTGAGCGAACTGCAGCCGGCCAAGGCGGCAGGGCGGGGCGACACCGCCAGTCCCGAGCAGCGCGCCGAGATCGAACAGTTCCTGCAGCGCCAGCTGGCGATCAACAAGGAATTGCGCGATGTGCAGCACCAGTTCAACGCCGAGATCGACGCGCTCGGCCTGCGCCTGAAGTTCATCAATATCGTGCTGATCCCGGCGCTGGTGACGGTGATCGGCCTGCTCTATGGCTGGCGTCGCTCGCGGCGCAGCAGGCGGCGCGCGTGAAGGTGACAGGCAGTGCTGAAGTGTCGCAGCCGCTTGCCGTGGATGCGTCCGGGACGGCGCGTATGATGGCTGGTCGCCACTGATACGGTCCGGTACGTTCGATGATCGATAGCGTGCTCAAGTGGATCGTGCCCTGGGAGTTTTCCTGGGTGTTCCTGCTCGGCTTTATCGCCTGCTGCGTGCTGTATGTGCGCGGCTGCCGTCGCCTGCCGGTGAGCTTTGGCCGCCGCCTGTCGTTCTGGACGGGCATGGCGCTGATCTATGTGTCGCTGCACACCTATCTGGATTACTTCTTCGAGCATGAGTTCTTCATGCATCGCATCCAGCAGATCCTGCTGCACCATCTGGCGCCCCTGCTGATCATTGCCTCGTATCCCGGCACGGTGCTGCACAAAGGCCTGCCGTTCGCATGGCGCCTGCGCCTGCTGCATCCCATCCGGCGTTCGGCGCCGTGGCGTATGGCGAGTGCGGTGTGGTGCAACCCGGCGGTGGCCACGGTGCTGTTCGTCGCGTTCATCCTGGTCTGGCTGATCCCGTCGATGCAGACGCTCGCCATGCTCGATTGGCGCATCTATCGCTTCATGAACTGGTCGATGCTGGCCAGCGGATTCACCTACTGGTGGCTGGTTCTCGACCATCGGCCGCGTCCACCGGGCCGCATGACGCCGGGCATCCGCGTGCTGTCGCCTGGCATCACCATGACGCCGCAGATCCTGGCCGGCGCCATCGTCACCTTCTCCAAGACCGACCTTTATCCGATCTTCGAAATCTGCGGCCGCGCCTTCACTTTCAACGTGCTCACCGCGCAGCTGGTGGGCGGCGTGATCATGTGGGTGCCGGCGGCCTTGATCGAATCCATCGGTGGGCTGCTGGCGATGCGCCAATGGTTGCGG
>NZ_JBFTRY010000217.1:0-5288 GCF_056399745.1 Dyella sp. 01N36 | reverse complement strand
GTATCGGTCGCCTGGCTCATGCCCATGCGTTCGGACAACTGCGCGGCGAGCAGCATGCCCACAGCGACACCTTCGCCATGCAGCAGCACCTGGTATTTGCCAGCAGTTTCCAGCGCATGGCCAAACGTGTGACCGAGGTTGAGCAGGGCGCGTTCGCCTTGTTCGGTTTCGTCGCGCGCGACGACGCCGGCCTTGTATTGCACCTTGCGCGCGATCGCTTCGATCAGCGGTGCGCTGTCGCGTGCGTTCAATGCTGGGGCGTTGTTTTCCAGCCACGCAAAGAAGGCCGGGTCGCCGATCGCCGCGCCTTTCACCACTTCGGCGAGGCCGGCGCGGTATTCGCGTTCGGGCAAAGAGGCGAGCGTGTCGGTATCGGCGATCACGGCGCGAGGCTGGTGGAAGGCGCCGACGAGGTTCTTGCCAGCGGGCAGATTTACGCCGGTCTTGCCACCCACCGACGAATCCACCATCGACAGCAGGGTGGTCGGCATCTGGATGAAGTCGATGCCGCGCATCCAGCAGGCCGCGCTGAAGCCAGCCAGATCACCCACCACGCCGCCGCCCAGGGCCACCACGCAGGCATCGCGGGTCGCTCCCAGTTGTGCCAGCGCCTCCAGTGCGCGACCGACGTTGGCGAAGGTCTTGTGCGCTTCGCCATCGTCGAGCAGGAAGCTCGACCAGTGCAGGCCATCCAGCCCCGCCGCCACGCGCTCCAGGTAGAGCGGCGCCACCGTGGTGTTGCTGATCACCAGCGCATGGCGGCCGCGCAGGGCGGTGCGCCAGCGGGCGCCATCGGCGAGCAGGCCGGGGCCGATCCACACGGGATAGCTGCGATCGCCGAGGGCAACGTCGATGGTGCGGGGCTGGGTGTGCGTCGTGGTGGTCATGCGGCTACCGTTGCCAATGCTGGTCGATCAGGAGAATGCTGCGCGCGCTGGCGGCCTGCACGGTTTCGTGGGCGCCGGGGATCGCCAGATCCGCCAGTTCCTCGTAGAGCGACGTGCGACTGTTTGCCATGGCGGTAAGACGCTCGGCGCGGTCCACGCCGGCGAGCAGCGGTCGCTGGCGATCCTGCGCCAGGCGCTCAAGCTGCTGCTCCAGGGTGGCCTGCAGCCACAGCACGTAGCCGCGCTCAGAGAGCAGGCGGCGGTTGGCCGGATCGAGCACGGCGCCGGCGCCGGTGGCCATCAGCACGCCGCTGCGCCGGCTGGTTTCCTCCAGCAGCGCGCTTTCGCGCTGGCGAAAGCCGGCCTCGCCTTCGATCTCGAACACGGTGCTGACCGGCACGCCGCAAATCCGTTCGATTTCCTGGTCGATATCGATGAAGCTCAGCCCATAATGGTCCGCCAGCCGACGCCCGATGGACGTCTTGCCGGCGCCGGTAGGGCCGACGATGAACAGGTTGCACGATGGATTCATGGGTAAATGCTAGCAGGCGCGAAAGCGCGCGGTGGCGGCCAGGGCAGGAAAGCATGCCATGAGCGCGCGCGTGCTGATTGCCGGTGCGGGCGATGTCGGGCTGCGGGTAGCGCGTCTTCTGCGGGCGCGCGGCGACGAGGTCTGGGCGCTGAGGCGTGGCGTTGCCAGCGATGAATACGGCATCCAGTGGATACAGGGCGATCTGACAAAGCCTGAAACGCTGCGCGCGCTGCCTGACGGCATCACGCATATCGTCTACCTGCCGACGCCCGATGCACGCGACGAGGCGCTGTATCGCGCGGTATTCGTGGATGGCCTGCAACACCTGCTGGACGCCATCGACACGCAGGCACTGCAGCGCTTGCTGTTCGTGTCCTCCAGTGCGGTCTATGGCGAACATGGCGATGCATGGGTCGACGAGGAAACACCGCCGGCGCCGCCCGGCTTCAATGGACGCGTGCTGCTGGAAGCGGAGCGCTACGCGGCGGAACACGCGCCGGCCGTGGCATTGCGACTCGCAGGGCTTTATGGGCCCGGACGCATGCAGCTGATCGAACGCCTGCGCAATGGGGTGGTGCGCGTGCCGCGCGCGACACCGCACTGGGCCAATCGCATCCATGTCGATGACGCCGCCTCGGCCATCGTCCACTTGCTGTTTATGCGCGACCCATTGCCGCTCTATCTTGGCGTCGACAACACGCCGCTGCCTCTGGACGCGCTTTATGACGCGCTCGCGCGGCGCGTGCAGGCGCCGCTACCCGCCGAAGGCGAGGCGCCCGCGGGTGTCGGCAGCAAACGCTTGAGCAATGCGCGCTTGCGCGCCAGCGGCTTCGTACCGCAATGGCCCGATGCGCGCGAGGGCTACGCTGCGTTGCTGGACGGCGACGCTTGAGTCACGATTCGGGCGCGCCACCGCCCGGTCAAGATCAGCTGTGATATTTCACTCATCCCGGAGAGTTCCATGCCCAGCAATGTGTCGCTCCATATGATCACCACCGGCAACGAGCTGCCGGGTTATCGCATCGTGCGCCCGATGGGCATCGTGCGCGGCATCACCGTGCGTTCGCGCAGCGTGGTGGGCAATCTCGGCGCCGCCTTGCAGACCCTGGTGGGCGGCAATATCACCATCTACACGGAACTGTGCGAGAAGGCACGCGAAGAAGCCTTCGAGCTGATGATGCGCCACGCGGCGGAGCGCGGCGCCAATGCCGTGATCGGCATGCGCTACGACGCCAACGACGTGGCCGAAGGCGTGACCGAAGTGCTGGCCTACGGTACGGCGGTCGTGGTCGAGCCGGTCGCCTGATCAGCTGTGGTTGAGCGCGATGACGTGGCGGTCATCGTCGTATTCCACCGAGGTGTCGGCCTGTTCCTTCAAGGTGGCGAGCGCGTGGCGGCTCAATCGTTCGTAATGGGCGAGAAAACGCAGCATGGTGTCGGCGTCCATCGCCAGCGGCGCATGGCGCGCCAACAGGTCTTCTTCCTGTTGGCTGCGCCAGCGGCGCACGATTTCCCAGTTGGGCGCCTGCAGCACGATCAAGGCATCGAGCTTGCGCCATAGCGGCTGGTAGGCGCGCAGCTGCTTGTTGACCCAGTGGCGCCAGATGCCGTCGGGGTCTTCGTCGCGTTCCAGCGAGTTCACCGGCTGCTCCAGCGCCGCCTGCAGCTGCGGGCGCAGGCCCAGCGCCCAGCCTTCGAGGATCACCAGCTTGGGCGGACGGATGACCTTGGGCCATTTCGACGGTGCCACGCGCGTATCGCGGCCCTTGTCAAAGCGCGGGTAGCTCACCGGCAGCTTGTCGGAAGCCTGCGGCAATGCGGCCAGCACTGACAGCAACAGCTCGATTTCGTGGGTGCCCGGCACGCCGCGGGTGCGCAGCAGCGGATGGATCTGGTGAGCAAGGACTTCACGTTCGCTTCGCGAATAATAGAAGTCGTCCAGCGACAACACCTCGCAAGGCCAGCCGCGGGTTTCGGCCTGGGCCTTCATTTCCCGCGCCAGCGTGCTCTTGCCGCTGCCCTGCAGGCCTGAAAGCCCAAGCACATAAGGGCGCCGGGCGCGGGCGATGCGTCCGGCATATTGGTCGAGCAGGTGCCCGGCCAGCGTGGAATTCTGCGTGCTAGCATCTGGAGACATGCCAGCCATGATGGCGCGCGCGAGCCACGATTCAAGACCCCCATGCTGAAACCAGAAATTCTTGACACTTTCGCTCAACTGCTGGACGAGGCTGCGGCGACGGGAGAACCCGAGCCCACGGCCATGAGTCTGGCCACCGTCGATGCGGCCGGGCGGGTGAGCTCGCGCATCGTCTTGCTCAAGGGTGCCGACGAGCGCGGGTTCCGCTTCTACACCAATTACGAAAGCGACAAGGGCAGCCAGCTCGAGGCGCATGCCCAGGTGGCGCTGTGCTTCCACTGGAAGCAGCTGCGCAACGCCGTGCAGGTGCGGGTGGAAGGCGTGGCCCGCAAAGTGCAGCCGGAAGAATCGGATGCGTACTTCGCCACGCGCGCACGCGAGAGCCAGCTCGGCGCCTGGGCGTCGCTGCAGTCGCAGACGCTGCCTGATCGCGAAACATTCGAGCAGCGCTACGCGCGCTACGAACACGAATTCGAAGGCCGTCCGGTGACGCGTCCGCCGCACTGGGGCGGATACGTGGTGGAGCCGGACATGGTGGAGTTCTGGTACGGCGCCGACTACCGGTTGCACGAGCGCGTGCGCTGGAGTCGTCACGGCCAGACCTGGACGAGCCGTCTGCTGTACCCCTAAACCCGACCAAGGCTATCCGCATGCGTGCAGCGCCCGCCGATCACGTCGCCCAGAATGGCTTTGTCGTGCACACCCGCGGGCGCGGCTTCACCGACATCAGCGACAAGGTGAGTGACGTCGTATCCGCCAGCGGCGTGCACACGGGCATTGCCCATGTTTTCAGCCTGCATACCAGCTGTTCGCTGCTGGTCAGCGAAAACGCCGACCCGGCCGTACGCGAGGATCTGGAACGCTGGTTTTCGCGCGCCGTGCCCGATGGCGACGCCATCTTCCAGCATGACGAGGAAGGTCCGGACGACATGCCGTCACACGTGCGTGCCATCCTCACCGGCGTCAGCCTGATGGTGCCGGTGCACGCCGGGAAACTGCAGCTCGGGACCTGGCAGGGCATTTATCTATGGGAACACCGCCGCGATCCGCATCAGCGCAAGATCACGGTGACCGTGTTGGGGCATTGAGAGCGTGACTGAAATTCGCAGCAACACCGACCACTATCCGCAGCGCATCGTCTGCCTCACCGAAGAACCCACCGAAGTGCTTTACGCGCTCGGCGAGGAACATCGCATCGTCGGCATTTCCGGCTTCACCGTGCGGCCGCCGCGGGCGCGCAAGGAGAAGCCCAAGGTGTCGGCCTTCACCAGCGCGAAGATCGACGAGATCCTCAAGCTCGAGCCCGATTTCGTGGTTGGGTTTTCCGATATCCAGGCCGATATCGCGCGCGAGCTGATCAAAGCCGGCGTGGAGGTGTGGATCAGCAATCATCGCAGCGTCGATGGCATCCTCGCCTATATCCGGCGCCTGGGGGCGATGGTGGGCGCGTTCGACAAGGCAGAGGCCTACGCGCGCAAGGCCGAGCAGCAGATCGAGCGCATCCAAGCTGCAGCAGCTCAGTTCGTACGGCGTCCAAAGGTCTACTTCGAGGAGTGGGACGATCCGTTGATCACCGGCATCCAGTGGGTAGCGGAGCTGGTCCGCATCGCTGGCGGTGAGGATGTGTTTCCGCAGATGTCGGGTGAGTCCCTGGCCAAGCATCGCATCCTGGCCGATCCGCAGGAGGTCGTGCGCGCGGCGCCGGACATCATCCTGGGGTCATGGTGTGGGA
>NZ_JBFTRY010000216.1:0-5328 GCF_056399745.1 Dyella sp. 01N36 | reverse complement strand
CCAAGGAACCGCTGGAAATGTTTGCGCTGGACAGCTTGAAGATGGTCGRCACCGTGGGGACAGGTGCCGCAACGGAAGTGCTCGTGAAGGACCCCGGTGGCGTGATCCACCGTGTCCATCGCAACGAATACATGGGCCAGAACTATGGTCGGGTCACCGCGGTAGCCGATGACCATATCGACCTGGTGGAACTGGTATCCAATGGCAACGGTGGCTGGATGGAACGTTCCGCCAGCATCGCGCTCAGCGAGAAATAAGAAACAGGGGCTGATGCAATGACCAACCAAATCAAAACCGTTCGGGGCAGTGTCATGCGCCAGGCTAGCCGTTATGTGGTTGTGGGCCTGCTGACGCTGGGCGCCGCCTGGTCGAACGCGGCGGCTGCGGCCACCAGCACCCTGAAGGACATCAGCTACGACACGCTGCCAGGTGGCCGTGTCGAGCTGCATCTGAACTTCGCCCAGGGTCCGGTGCCGGAACCGAAGATCTTCACCACCGGCAATCCACCGCGCATCGCGGTCGATTTCCCCGATACCGATAACGCGGCGGCTCGCCATCTCGATATCGGCAAGGGTGCAACGACCGGCGTCTCGGCGGTTTCCGCCGGCGGCCGCACCCGCGTCGTGGTCGAACTGGTGCGCGACTCCACCTACCGTTCCCGCGTCGAGGGCAACAGCCTCGTGCTCACGGTGAACAACGGTACCGATGCGCAGACCACCACCACGGCATCGAACATCGATCCGTCCAAGGCGCTGCCGTCGATGGCCAGTGGCCCGGCGGTGTCCAACATCGACTTCCGCCGCGGTCCCAATGGCGAAGGCCGCATCCTGATCGACTTCAGTGCCGCCGGCGCCAGTGCCGACATGAAGCATCAGGGCGACAAGGTGATCGTGGATATCAGCCACGCCAACCTGCCGCCCAACCTGGCCCAGCGCCTGGACGTGCTCGATTTCGCCACGCCGGTGCAGTCGATCGTCACCAAGTCCAGTGGTGGCGGTGCGCATATGGAAATCAGCACCAAGGGTGTGGTCGATACGTCGGCCTACCAGAGTGGCAACCAGTACGTGGTGGAAGTGGCGCCCAAGAAGAAGGATCCGAAGGCCGATGCCGCGCTGGCCAAGGGTCAGGAGCCGGTCTATACGGGCAACCGGGTGACCTTCAACTTCCAGGACATTCCGGTGCGTTCGGCCCTGCAGCTGCTGGCTGACATCTCCGGTCTCAACCTGGTGGCTTCCGACACCGTGGGTGGCAGCGTCACGCTTCGCCTGGTCAACGTGCCGTGGGATCAGGCCCTCGACGTGGTGCTGCGCGCCAAGAGCCTGGACAAGCGCCGCAACGGCAACGTGATCTGGATCGCGCCGCAGGAAGAACTGGCCAAGTACGAGCAGAGCATCGCCGATGCCCGCATCAAGGCTGAGGACAACGCCGAGCTGGTCACCGACTATGTGCCGATCAGCTATGGCAAGGCCAAGGACATTGCCAAGCTGCTGACCACGGGCACACAGCAGAGTACAGGTGGCGGCGGCAACAGCAGCGGTGCTTCTCGGGGCTTCCTGTCCTCCCGCGGTAGTGTCTCGTTCGACGATCGTACGAACACCTTGCTGATCAACGACAACCCGCAGAAGATCCGCGAGCTGCGTGCACTCATCGCCGTGCTGGACAAGCCGGTGCAGCAGGTGCTGATCGAGTCGCGCATCGTCATCGCCACCGACAACTTCACCCGCGAGCTCGGCGCCAAGTTCGGCGTGCAGGGCAAGAAGGTGAATCCGAGCGGCCAGACGCTTTCGACCGGCGGTCAGTCCAACGGCGACGGCACGGCCGGCGGCATCAACGTCAACCTTCCGACCAGTACGCAGGCCGGCAGCTTCGCCCTGGGCATCCTCGGCAAGAACTACGCCCTGGACCTGGAACTCTCGGCCGCACAGACCGAAGGCCGTGGCGAAGTGATCTCCAGCCCGCGCGTCATCACTGCCAACCAGCAGGAAGCAGTGATTCGCCAGGGTCAGGAAATCGGCTACGTGACCTACCAGAACACCGCCACCGGCGCGGCCGGCAGCGGCACGGCGACCGTGCAGTTCAAGGACGCCGTGCTTGAGCTGAAGGTCACCCCGACCATCACCTCCGACAACCGCGTCTACCTGATGATCAACGTGAAGAAGGACGCGCTGGCGGACTTCATCACTGTGCCGGGCAGTGGCCAGGTGCCGCAGATCGACACGCGTGAGATCAACACCTCGGTGCTGGTCGACAACGGTCAGACGGTGGTACTGGGCGGCATCTACGAGATCACCAAGCAGAACAACGCCACCAAGGTGCCGGGTCTGGGCGATATCCCGGGTCTGGGCGTGCTGTTCCGCAACACCTCGCGCGAAAGCGACAAGGCGGAGCTGCTGATCTTCGTGACCCCGCGCATCCTGAGCGACAGCCTGCAATAAGCGTGGTTTCACTGAAATAAGGCAAAGGGGCGGCTTCGGCCGCCCCTTTGTTTTGGGCACGCCAGCCGCGCTCGATGGGGGTCGGAAGTCATGGGTAGTAAACTTCCGGAGCCAGTTAAGGTCTGTCGTTACGTTCAACCTTGATGGATTCCCCGATGGACATGCCCGAGGCCCCCACCTCATCCAGCCTGCAAGAGGCTTTCCTGCGCGTGCGCGATGAGCTGCAACGCAGCGTCATTGGCCAGCCGCACCTGATCGATTGCCTGCTGGTGGCCCTGTTGGCCGATGGTCACCTCCTGGTCGAAGGCGCCCCGGGCCTGGCCAAGACCACTGTCGTCAAGGCGCTGGCAGCCTGCATCGAGGCCGATTTCCACCGCGTGCAGTTCACGCCCGACCTGTTGCCGGCCGATCTCACGGGCACCGACGTGTTTCGTCCGCAAGCGGGCAGTTTCGAGTTCGAGCGTGGCCCGCTGTTCCACAACATCGTGCTGGCCGACGAAATCAACCGCGCACCGGCCAAGGTGCAATCGGCCCTGCTCGAAGCGATGGCCGAACGCCAGATCACCGTGGGACGCAGCACCTGGCGCCTGCCGGAGCTGTTCATGGTGATGGCGACGCAGAACCCGATCGAGCAGGAAGGCACGTTTGCGTTGCCCGAGGCACAGCTCGACCGCTTCGTGATGCACGTGACCATCGGTTATCCCGACGCGGCCGCCGAGCTGGCCATCCTGCAGCTGGCCCGCGAGCAGGCGCGCAGGAGCCTGCATCCGGTAGCGGTGGCGCGGCCCAGCTTGAGCCAGAACGATGTCTTCAGTGCACGCGAGGCCGTGCTGGATGTGCACATGGCGCCGGCGCTGGAGGAATACATCACGCAACTGGTGCTGGCGACACGCGAGCCGGGCGCCTACGGCGCGGAGCTCAAGCGCTGGATCGCCYGGGGCGCCAGCCCGCGAGGGACCATCGCACTGGATCGCTGCGCTCGCGCCCACGCCTGGCTGGCCGGGCGCGATTACGTGCTGCCTGAAGACGTGCACGCCATCGTCCACGAAGTGCTGCGCCATCGCGTCCTGCTCAGCTACGAAGCGGAGGCCGAAGGCGTTCGCAGCGATCAGGTGATACGCCGCGTACTGGATCTTGTGCCCCTGCCGTGAGTGCCGTTGCTCCCATCACACCGGACGGCGATGGCCGTACGAGCGTCCGCCTCGCCGAATTGGTGGCCTTGCGCGCACGGGTCGCCAAAGCGGCGCTGCCGAGGCTGGAAAGCCGGGCGATGCGCTCGGGCCAGCAATCCAGCCGTCTATACGGCCGCGGCATGGATTACGCCGAATCGCGTGTCTACCAGCCGGGCGACGATGTGAGACGCATGGATTGGCGGCTGACCGCGCGTAGCGGCCGCCTGCACACCAAGTTGTTCCAGGAGGAACGCGAGGGTCGCTTGCTGATCCTGCTCGACGCCCATGAGAGCATGCGCTTTGGTACCCGTGTACGCCTGAAATCCGTGCAGGCTGCGCGTGCTGCGGCGCTGGCTGCGTGGTACGCCGTGCGCGCGGGTGAGCGGGTAGGCTTGATGTCCTTTGGTAACGGTCACCGCATGCTGCGGCCGCAGTCGGGCACGCGCGGTGCGCTTGCCGTCTGCGGTGCGCTGGCGGATTGGGATGCCAGCTATGCGCCGATTCCGGGCGAGCCGCTGTCCGATGTGCTGTTGCGCGCGGGGCGGCTGATGCATGGCGCCAATCGCGTATTGTTGATCAGCGACGGGCTCAGCTGCGACGACGGTGCGCAGGGTCACCTGCTCAAGCTGTCGCACAAGGCGGGCATCCGCGTGCTGGTGGTGGCAKATGCCCTGGAGCTGGGGCTGCCGCCCGCAGGGCGTTATCCGATGGAACACGATGGCATCCGCCGCGAAGTGGCCCTGTTTGGCGGGCGTCAGCGCCGCGAGTTCCAGCAGGCGCTTGGCGCAGGGCAGAGCCGACTCAACGCCATGGCGCAAGCGCTCGGCCTGCCGCACAGCACCATCGATACCGCCGCCGATCCGCTGGATGCCGTGATGTCGCTGCTGGCGCCCGGAGTACGTCGATGAGCGCGCCAGCCGCCGCACCGGCCAACGGCCCTTTGCTGCGCGACATCCATCTGCCGCCGCCGCCCTCATGGTGGCCGTTGGCGCCCGGATGGTGGGGCCTGATGGTGTTGGGACTGCTCGCCGTCGGCGTGTCCATCTGGTGGTGGCGTCGACAGCGCCGCCGTGCTGGCGACGAACGGCGCGTGTTGGCCGAGGTCGACCAGGTGCTGTCGTTGTGTCGCGAGCAACCGCAAGCGCTCGCCAGCGGATTGCATCAGCTGTTGCGGCGGGGCGCGCTGCGCATCGATCCGGCTGCCGCGCAGCAGCGTGGCGAGGCCTGGCGCCAGACGCTGGCGCGGATGCCCGTCGACGCCATCGCGCTTGAGCAACTGCACGGTTTGGAAGCAGCCATGTACCGCCCGGCGACGCCATTGGATCCCGATGCCGCGGCAGGCGCCACGCGCCGCTGGTTGCAGCTGGCGTGGCGCCACCGCGTCCCATCGTCTGGCCAGGGTTTGGGTGGCCGCAAAGCGAGCGGGATGCTGCCATGACCGAGTTCGTCTGGCCGTGGATCATCGTGCTGGCGCCGCTCCCGTGGCTGTTGCGGTGGTGGCTGCGTCCTGCCGCGCCGGGGCAGGCCCTGCACATTCCCCATCCGGGCGTGCATCTGGACACGCCCGAGCGACAGGGGCGAGGCGGCTGGCGTACCTGGTTGCTGGTGCTCGCGTGGCTGGCCCTGCTTGCCGCGGCTGCGCGCCCTCAATGGGTGGGGCCACCCCAGGCCCAGCAACGCAGCGGGCGTGCCCTGATGCTGGCGGTCGATCTATCCGGAAG
>NZ_JBFTRY010000215.1:0-5394 GCF_056399745.1 Dyella sp. 01N36 | reverse complement strand
GCCGGTATGAGGCGCAGGTGCGGTACGCCGGTGTGATAGATGATCGACTCGATGCCGATCGCCGGATGATCCATCAGGTCGATCAGTCCACCGCGCGCAGGCTCGATGCCCATGACCTTGTGCTGGTTCGGATAACGCACGTTGCAGTCGATCAGCAAACTGGTCTTGGCTTCATCGAACGCAAAGGCGGCGGCGAGATTGCGCGCCACGAAGCTGCTTCCCGAACGCGGGCTCACCGCCACCACCAGGGTTGTGAAGTTGTGGTGTCCGCCCATCGCGAGCAGGCGCGTACGGATCTCGCGGAAGGCATCGGACTGCTGGCGCACCGATTCTTCGCGATGAATCATCCGCCGCTGCTCGAGCTGGATCGGCGCCAGCGCGCCGCCCTCCTCGTGCATGCGTGCAATGGACTGGCTTGAGGTCTTGCGCAACTCGAGGTTGTGCGCCGCCGCTTCCAACACTTCGCTGATACGTTCGGACATGTTGTYGTCTTCGATATTCTTCATGGTCATCCCTTCAGCCGTATCCAGACGGCAATGAGATAGACAGCGCCCACCCCGATCACGATCAGGCCGAGGATCATGTTGCGCATGCGATCGCGACGGCGATCACCCGGCGTGGGATAGAACGGAATCGTCGCRAGCACCGGCGCACCGATAGCCTGCTCCAGCTGCCACACCGAGCGCACGCGCGGGTCGAACCACACCAGAGCCACCAGCAGGCCAAGCGGCAAGACCAGCGACAAACCCATGCCCGCCAATCCGAAATGCATGAAGCGCAGGCCCGATGGCGACAGCGGCATCACGGCGGGGTTCTGCACCAGGAAGGTCAGGCCACGCTGTTCGGCATCCAGATTCATCGACACGCGGGCGTTCTCGCGGCGCTTGAGCAAGTCCTGGTAGACGTCGCGGTTGACGTTGTAGTCGCGGGTCAATTCGGCCGTGACGTTCTCGGAGTTGGCGATACGCGCGCTGCGTTGCAACTCGGTTTGCAGCATCGCCTCGCTCGCTCCCATGCGTGCGGCAGCTGCCGCACTTGCTGCGCGAGCCGAAGACAGCTGCGTTTTGATCTGCTGATAAGCCGGGTTGAACGAGACGTTGCTGTCCAAGGCAGTGGGCGTACCCGCCAACTGGGCTGCGTGCTGGCGCTGGTCGGAAGCGGCCAGCTGCCGCTTCAGGTCTTCCATCTGATGACGGATGCGCACGACATCGGGATAGGAATCGGTATACGTCAACAGCAGCTTGTTGAGCTGCGCCTGCAGCTCGCCCAGCTGCGCCTGCAGCAGGCCATCCGCCGTCTGCACCGTATTCACCTCGGATTCGCCGTTGAGCTGCGACGCCAACGAGCCTTCCTGCGAGCGACGCTCCATCATGTCCATGCGCGCGGATTCGATCTGCGTACGCAACTGGCTGATGCGTGCCGCGGTATCCGCTTCGCTACCCGGCCGTGCGTCGGCGTTGGCATCGCGGTACGCCTTCAGCTTGTCCTCCGCGTCGGTCAGCTTGGCGCGATAGGCCTCGACCTGGCTGTTGATGAACTCGTAGGCCTCGCGGCTCTCGCGCTGCTTCGATGCCAGGCTTTCGCTGATGAACAGCTGTGCGAAGGCATGCGCCACGTCGAAGGTGCGCTTGGCGTTGCTGTCGCTATAGGCAATGGTGATCAGGTTGTCGTGCGAAATCTGCACCTGGGTGCGCGACTTGATGCCTTCGGCGATGCGGTCCTGTTCCACCGGCGACGGATGGGTGGCCATCCAGCCACCAGCTTCGAGGATCTTGGCCATCACCTTGCGGCTGAAGATCACGTCGCGCGCCATGCTGGCGCGATTCTGGTTAGCCGTCGGTGCAGCAGCACCCGCCATCAAGGGCGTGATGATGCTGCTCTCCTGCGCAAGAATCGTCGTCGAAGCGACGTACTTGCGCGGCCACAACATGCCGGCAGTCAATGCAGCCAGCGCAATCAAGGCAAACGCGATGCCCAACATGAGACGGCGGCGACGTGCCTCATTGATCAATGCCGGCACAAGGCTTGCCATCGGCCTGAGTTCTCCACTCATGGCGACGTCCTCCCTTTCCCCTGCGTGCGGCGTTTAGAACGCGCGCATCGGTACGGTGACAACATCCCCGGGTTGCACCGGGTAATTGGTGGCGAGATCGCCCTTCTGCAGTACGTTGTCCAACCGCACGGCATAAGGCGTGGTCACGCCGTTCTTGTCTTCGCGATACAGTTCGGTGCGATCAGGCGCCGCGAACTCTGTCGTGCCTCCGGCAGCCAGCACCGCGTCCAGCACGGTCATGCCCTGGCGATACGGAATCGATACCGGCGTGCGCACGGCACCGGTCACGCGTACGCGCGACAAGTACTCGTGACTGCGCAAGGCAGTGAGGATCACGGCGACCTGCGGATCGCGTACATAGGACTGCAGCTTGTCCTTGATCTCCGCCGCGACCTCTTCGGGCGTCTTGCCGCCGGCCATCACATCGCCAATCAACGGCACGGTGATCTTGCCGTCCGGCCTCACCGGCACGCTGACGCTGAGGTCGGGGTTCTGCCAGACGGTGACCTGAAGCTGATCGTCCACGCCAATCTTGTACGTGGACACCGCCTGCGCGGCAGGATCGATCTTCGGCGCCTCGGTCGAGCCACGTCCGGTGGCACAACCGGTCAGCACCGCGGCTACGCAAACAGCAAACAACAGAGTGAGAACTTTCATGGCGGGGCCCCCTGCGCATAAAGTGTGAACTGCGTCACTTGCGAGTATATCCACGGCCCACGAGAACTTGACAAAACCATTCGTTCTATGTCTTGACGCACATGGAATCTGGAAAAAGGCGTTTGCGCAGCGCGCCTGTACCAGCGCCGCGGCGATGGCAACACCAGTCTGGTCAAAGGGGATGGGGATCCTTGCGGTGTCGACCCTCCATGACGCCAGCCGGATTTAGGCCGTTTGGCCGATAGCTCGGAAATTCACGCTTCTGCAGACCCGCCCTGTCGCAGGCGCGAAACACTGTCGACCCGGCCTATGCATGCGCTTCGCCAAGCTGCTGCCGACACCCGCAAGGACACCGCCGTGACGCAAACGCCCGCCATCACGCCTTTCGAGGCCCAGCCGCTGAAAGGAACGACCATCCTGGTGACCGGAGGTGCGCAAGGTATCGGCCGCGGCATCGCCCAAGCCGTGCTCGGCGCCGGCGGCAATGTGTTGATCGGCGACTTGAATAGCGAAGCCGGCAAGGCCTGCCTCGACGAATGGAACGTGGGCGAACGCGCCCGCTCCGCGGTGCTTGATGTATCGCGCGAAGCCAGCGTCAAACGATGGATCACCAGTGCGCTCAGACACTACGGCCGCATCGACGGACTGGTGAACAACGCCGGCATCGCCGATCCGCACAGCGGCCCACTCAGTGACCTGTCGCTGGAACAATGGAACCGCTACCTGGCACCAACCTCACAGGCACTTTCCTCTGCAGCAAACACGCACTGCCATCACTGCAGCATCAACACGGCAGCATCGTAAACATCGCCTCCACCCGCGCACTGCAATCGGAACCCGATTCCGAAGCCTACRCCGCCACCAAGGGCGGCATGCTCGCCTTCACCCACGCACTGGCCGTGAGCGCCGGCCCCAAGGTGCGAGTCAACGCCATTCTTCCTGGCTGGATAGCCACCGACGCATGGCGCGAGCCTGCTGAACGCAGCGCTCCCAGACTCAGCCGCCGCGATCACACCCAACATCCCGCGGGCCGCGTAGGCACTCCTGAGGACATCGGCGCTTTGGCCGTCTATCTACTTTCGACGCAATCATCCTTCGTCACCGGACAGCATTTTGTGGTCGACGGTGGGATGACGGTGAAGATGCAGTACGTTTGATGGCAGGGGATCGCGTCACGAAACTCGCTCACCCTTAGGCCTTGCAGCTCTCTAGCGAATTGGCAAGGCCCCACTGGGGGCCTTGCGTAGATAGCTAAG
Source organism: Dyella sp. 01N36 (assembly GCF_056399745.1). Classification (NCBI taxonomy): domain Bacteria; kingdom Pseudomonadati; phylum Pseudomonadota; class Gammaproteobacteria; order Lysobacterales; family Rhodanobacteraceae; genus Dyella; species Dyella sp. 01N36. The sequence goes on along the minus strand of NZ_JBFTRY010000215.1, from coordinate 1,428 downwards.
GAGACTCCCATCAATGAGAGCGACCGGTGTGCCCCTCACTTTTCGTTGAACTCAATGGCGTACAGCGGYTTATAGTCATCACCCGTGCCTTCGAGCATGAGATTGACCGAATTTCGCGTCAAAAATGCCATCTGCGCCAGATTGAGCATATTCACACCATAAGCCGAATTGCAGGTCCAACTCGCGCCTGCCGTAACCGAACCGGGGCCGTAGCGATACCGAAGAAAACAACTTCCATACTGGTTGGATTTCACGGATATCACCGTAACTCCTGGTTCCGTGTAAACCCCTGCTCCCTGCGCCGTAAGCACGACGCCCAGAACACACATCGCGACCAGGCCCTGAACAAGCTGACGTTTCATAGGTTGCTCCTTGTGAGGTAACAGCTAGACGCTGTGCTTAGAGATCCGATCGCCCTGCGGCGCTCGCTTGCCAACTCAGCCCAACTATCAACGCATCGAGGTCGGCAACACGCTCGGGACCGGAACGGCAGGTCTGAGTTGGGCTGGCTGCCACCTGCGATAGACGCTTTGCCGAGCTGCCTGAGCAGCTCGCAAAGCAGGCGGACATGAAGGCCAGCCTGCCGCCGGGCGAGGAAAGCAAAAGACCGTAATGCTGCAAGGTGTCTGCGGCATTGGCTGTGTAAGGATTCGCGTTCCCTTGAGTGTTTACGTTGAAATATCGCGTGTTCGGAATCGAACGCGACCCGGTTGCGGTGACCTCCTGGGTCTCCACGATATTCTGAGCCGKGATGCCGTCCACGGCGTCCCATTCGTCCGCCCGACGAGCCATTTCGAGTGACAACACCGAAAGAGGGCTGACCGACCCGGAGCGTTGCTGCAGCCAGTCCATCGACGCCGGGCCGCTGTAGAACGTCTGGTCGGCCCGAATGCGATAAATGTAGGTGACGCTGCGTTGCAGAAGATGCTTATTGGCAATGTCCCGTGCGGCGTTGAAGTTCGCGGCCGTCGAAACAAACGCGCTCGTCGAGCCGTCGCTGCTACATGTCGCACCGTTAATGTGCGCCACAATGTTGTGGTTAGTGCCCCATGCACGGAAACCTTCCGCAAAGATCACGCTCGGCGGCCTTGTATCGACGCGATACACAAATTTCGGCGGCGCGGCGAAGGCCAAGCCCGMGACCCCGATCTGACAGACAAGCAAGAACGCTACGAGGCGCTTTTTCATAGTTGCTACCTCCCCTTGAAGGGCCAACAAGCCGGATGGCGGCACGGAACAGCGAGCCAGATGCGCGAACTTTCACAGTGATCGGCCGCTGGACTGCGACCACGCTAGTGTCGGAAAGCATCTGCCATGTGGTCGCGAGTCCGGCCAAGTCGACACGCGATACCGGCAACCCAACCTTCCGCCCCAGCATGCGACGCGCCGGGTCTGCAAAACAAAGCAGTAGGCATGGCACCCAAGGGA
>NZ_JBFTRY010000214.1:0-5437 GCF_056399745.1 Dyella sp. 01N36 | reverse complement strand
GCCGAGAAGCTGCCGGCTCCGGATCTGGAACCCTCGTTCCACGGTCTGTCCGATGCCGACCTGGACACCGAGTTCGACTGCGGCAACTTTGCCGGCGGTGGCCAGCGCATGAAGTTGCGCGAGCTGATTGCCCGACTGAAGAAGGTGTACACCAACACCCTCGGCGTCGAGTTCATGCACATCAGCAATCATGAGCAGCGCAACTGGATCTACACCCGCCTGGAGCAGGCCAACGGCACCGCCGGCCTCGACGCCGCGGGCAAGAAGCGCGTGCTCGCCGAGCTGACCGCTGCCGAAGGCCTCGAGCGCTACCTGCACACCAAGTACGTGGGCCAGAAGCGTTTCTCGCTGGAAGGCGGCGACAGCTTCATCCCGATGGTGGACGACATCGTCCGCGCCGCCGGCGACAACGGCATCAAGGAAGTCGTGATCGGCATGGCCCATCGCGGCCGCCTCAACATGCTGGTGAACATCCTCGGCAAGCCGCCGCGCACGCTGTTCAACGAGTTCGAAGGCAAGTTCGACCACCCGGACGATCCGGCGCACTCGGGCGACGTGAAGTACCACATGGGCTTCTCCGCCGACGTCAAGACGCCCAACGGCGGCACCCACGTGGCGCTGGCGTTCAACCCGTCGCACCTGGAAATCGTCAACCCGGTGGTAGCCGGCTCGGTGCATGCGCGTCAGGTCCGCCGCCGCGACACCGAGCGCAAGCAGTCGATGGCCGTGCTGGTGCACGGCGACGCGGCGCTGGCCGGCCAGGGCGTGAACATGGAACTGTTCAACATGTCCCAGGCCCGCGGCTTCAAGATCGGCGGCAGCCTGCACATCGTGATCAACAACCAGGTGGGCTTCACCACCTCCAATCCGCAGGACGCCCGCTCCACGCTGTACTGCACCGACCTGGCCAAGATGGTCAACGCGCCGGTGTTCCACGTGAACGGCGACGACCCGGAAGCGGTGATCCAGGCCACCCGCCTCGCCTACGATTTCCGCAAGCAGTTCCGCAAGGACGCCGTGCTCGACCTGGTGTGCTACCGCCGCCACGGCCATAACGAAGCCGACGAGCCGGCAGCCACCCAGCCGGTGATGTACCAGATCATCCGCAAGCGCCCGACCACCCGCGACCTGTATGCGCAGGAGTTGGTGAAGCAAGGCGTGATCGCCGAAGGCGACGGCCAGAAGATGTTCGAGGACTACCGCGCCCGCCTCGAGGCCGGCGAGCCGATGACCGAGCTGACCAGCTCGCTGGTCAAGGACATCGAAGTCGACTGGGACCGGTTCATCGGCGGCAAGCTGTCCACCGAGACTCCGACGGGTTACTCCAAGCAGCGCCTGGTGGAGCTGGCCAACCAGATCCTCAAGATGCCCAAGGATCTGACCCTGCAGTCGCGCGTGGCCAAGATCTACGAAGACCGCGCCAAGATGGCCGCCGGCGAGCAGCCGGGCGACTGGGGCTTTGCCGAAAACCTCGCCTACGCCTCGCTCATCGACGAAAACTACAACCTGCGCATCGTGGGCCAGGACGTCGGCCGTGGCACCTTCTTCCATCGCCATGCCGTGCTGCATGACCAGCAGACCGGCTACACCTATATGCCGCTGGCCGACGTGCGCGATGGCGCCGACGTCGAGATCATCGACTCGCTGCTGAGCGAAGAAGCGGTCATGGCGTTCGAGTACGGCAGCGCCACCGCCGACCCGTACACCATGCACATCTGGGAAGGCCAGTTCGGCGACTTCGCCAACGGTGCGCAGGTCGTCATCGACCAGTTCATCAGCTCGGGCGAATCGAAGTGGAACCGCCTGTGCGGTCTGTCGCTGTTCCTGCCGCACGGCTACGAAGGCCAGGGCCCGGAGCACTCCTCCGCCCGCCTCGAGCGCTTCCTGCAGCTGTGCGCGCTGGACAACATGCAGGTCTGCGTGCCCACCACGCCGGCCCAGGCTTTCCACATGATCCGCCGCCAGATGGTGCGCCCGACGCGCAAGCCGCTGATCGTGATGACGCCCAAGTCGCTGCTGCGCCACAAGCTGGCCGTGTCCTCGCTGGACGAGCTGGCCAACGGCAGCTTCCAGCTGGTGATCCCGGAGCATCGCGAGCTGGCCGCCAAGAAGGTCAAGCGCGTCGTGCTGTGCTCGGGCAAGGTCTACTACGACCTGCTCGAAGACGCCGAAAAGCGCGGCCAGACCGACGTGGCCATCGTCCGCGTGGAGCAGCTGTATCCGTTCCCGCGTCCGCAGGTCACCGCCGAGCTTGAGAAGTACTCCGCCGCCAAGGAAGTGGTGTGGTGCCAGGAAGAGCCGATGAACCAGGGCGCCTGGTTCCAGATCCGCCATCACCTGCAGGCTTGCATCAACAGCAAGCAGAGCCTGTCGTATGCGGGTCGCGCGCGTTCGCCGGCACCGGCGGCCGGCCATCTCAGCACGCACGTCGTCGAGCAGGCGGCGCTGGTTGAGCAGGCTCTGGTTACGCCGGTCGGCACCGACCATTCCGCGGAATAAAAAATCCTAAAAAGTGCGGCCACGGACGGCCGCTTTTTGACTCTTTAGCGTTCAGGGATGAGCGCACTAATCAAAGGAATATTTATGTCTATCGAAGTCAAGGTTCCCGTCCTGCCCGAGTCCGTCTCCGACGCCACCATCGCTACCTGGCACAAGAAGGCCGGCGAAGCGGTGAAGCGTGACGAAAACCTGGTCGACCTCGAGACCGACAAGGTGGTGCTCGAAGTGCCCTCGCCGGTCGACGGCGTGCTCAAGGAAATCAAGTTCCAGTCCGGCGACACGGTGAACAGCCAGCAGGTGATCGCGGTGATCGAGGAAGGCGCCGCCGCTGCTGCACCGGCTCCGGCCGCTGCCGCCCCTGCCGCTGCCCCGGCTGCTGCACCCGCCGCGCCGAAGGCTGGCGCTGCCGGCAATGCCGACCTGTCGCCGGCCGGCCTGCGCGTAGCCACCGAGCAGAACATCGATGCATCGAAGGTTGCCGGCACCGGCCGCGACGGCCGCGTGACCAAGGAAGACCTGCTCAACGTCGGCAAGGGTGGCGCCGCTCCGGCCGCCGCTGCGCMGGCTGCCAAGCCGACCCCGGGCTCGCGTCCGGAAGAGCGCGTGCCGATGACCCGCATGCGCGCCCGCATCGCCGAGCGCCTGATGCAGTCGAAGAACTCCATCGCCATGCTCACCTCGTTCAACGAAGTGAACCTCGCCGAAGTGGTGAAGATGCGCAAGGCGCTGGGCGAGTCGTTCGAGAAGGCCAACGGCGTCAAGCTCGGCTTCATGAGCTTCTTCGTCAAGGCCGCAGCCGAAGCGCTGAAGCGCCATCCGCTGGTCAACGCCTCGGTCGACGGCAACGACATCGTCTATCACGGCTACCAGGACATCTCCATCGCCGTGTCCACCGACAAGGGCCTGGTGACGCCGGTGCTGCGCGACGTGCAGGACATGAACTTTGCCGACGTCGAGCGCGGCATCGTCGATTACGCCAAGAAGGCGCGTGACGGCAAGCTGGGCCTGGACGACCTGCAGGGCGGCACCTTCACCATCACCAACGGCGGCACCTTCGGTTCGCTGCTGTCGACCCCGATCGTGAACCCGCCGCAGAGCGCGATCCTGGGCATGCACGCCATCAAGGAGCGCGCCATCGTCGAGAACGGCCAGGTGATCGCCGCCCCGATGATGTACCTGGCGCTGTCCTACGACCATCGCATCATCGATGGCAAGGACGCGGTGCTGTTCCTGGTCGATATCAAGAACCAGCTTGAGAACCCGCAGCGCATGCTGCTCGGTATCTGATCGCGCGTACGGATCGTCTCGGCGATCCGTGCAACCAGGTAACGAAGCTCTGGCGGCGAGTGGTGAAGTTGAATCCACCCTCGCCGCACATATATCCCGCTTTATATGTGGCGCGCTCCCCTAGCGCGTCACTCAGCTAGGAAACATCATGAGCGAAAAATTCGACGTCATCGTCATCGGCGCCGGCCCGGCCGGCTATGTGGCCGCGATCCGCGCCGCGCAGCTGGGCCTGAAGACCGCGTGTATCGACGCGTTTGTCGGCAAGGACGGCAAGCAGGCCCTCGGCGGCACCTGCCTCAACGTGGGCTGCATCCCGTCCAAGGCGCTGCTCGATTCGTCCAAGCAGTACTACAACATCGCGCACAACCTGCCGGTGCACGGCATCACGGTGGAAGGCGCCAAGGTTGACCTGGGCACCTTCATCGGCCGCAAGGACAAGATCGTCAAGCAGTTCACCGGCGGCATCGGCCAGCTGTTCAAGGCCAACAAGGTCACCCCGTTCTTCGGCACCGGCAAGCTGCTCAAGGGCAACGACGTCGAAATCACCGGCAACGACGGTTCCAAGCAGACCATCAGCGCCACCAACGTGATCCTCGCTTCCGGCTCGGTGCCGATCGAGCTGCCGTTCGCCAAGTTCGACAACAAGTTCATCGTCGACAACGCCGGCGCACTCGATTTCACCGAAGTGCCCAAGCGCCTGGGCGTGATCGGCGCCGGCGTGATCGGCCTGGAACTGGGCAGCGTGTGGAAGCGCCTGGGTTCGGACGTGACCGTGCTCGAAGCGCTGCCGGACTTCCTCAGCGTGGCCGACGCGGACATCGCCAAGATCGCCTTCAAGGAATTCGGCAAGCTGGGCCTGAACATCAAGCTCGGCGCCAAGCTCACCAAGGCCGAGATCAAGGGCAACGAAGTCGCCCTGACCTATGAAGACAAGGACGGCGCGCACGAGCTCACCGTCGACAAGCTGCTGGTCGCCGTGGGCCGCCGCGCCTACACCGACGGCCTGCTGGCCGCCGACACCGGCGTGAAGCTGGACGAGCGCGGCCGCATCGTGGTCGACGAGCACAACCACACCGGCGTGAATGGCGTGTGGGCCATCGGYGACGYSGTGCGYGGCCCGATGCTCGCGCACAAGGGTTCCGAGGAAGGCGTGGCCGTGGCCGAGTGGATCGCCGGCAAGGCTGGCCACATCAACCTCGACACCGTGCCGTGGGTGATCTATACCGAGCCGGAAATCGCCTGGGCCGGCAAGACCGAGAAGCAGCTGAAGGACGAAGGCATCCCGTACAAGGTGGGTACCTTCCCGTTCGCCGCCATCGGCCGCGCCGTGGCCATGAACGAGGCCATCGGCCAGGTGAAGATGCTGGCTCATGCCGAGACGGATCGCATCCTGGGCGTGCACATGGTCGGCCCGGGCGTGTCCGAGCTGATCGCCGAGTGCGTGGTCGCGATGGAGTTCAAGGGCTCCTCCGAAGACCTGGCCCGCATCGTCCACGCGCATCCGACGCTCTCGGAAGCCGTGCACGAGGCCGCCCTGTCGGTGGACAAGCGCGCCATCCACAAGGGCAACTGAGGACACCGCGCCGCGCCTTCACGGCAGGCGACACGGAATCCGCGGCCCGCTCGTGGCAACATGAGCGGGCCGTTTTGT
>NZ_JBFTRY010000213.1:0-5441 GCF_056399745.1 Dyella sp. 01N36 | reverse complement strand
CGTCTGTACAGCGAAGGCGTGCCGGGCCCGGTGCTCGACAAGGAAGCAAAGAAATTCGGCATGCCGATGGGCCCGATCGAACTGGCCGACACGGTAGGCCTGGACGTCTGTGCGTCCGTCGGCAAGGAGCTCGCTCCCTTCCTTGGACTGGAATTGCCGCCCGGCCTGGAAGACAAGCTGGCTGCCGGCAAACGTGGCAAGAAGGACGGTCAGGGCATCTATGTCTGGCAGGACGGCAAGCCCGTGAAACCGGAAGTCGATCCCGACTATGCCGTTCCCGCCGACCTGCAGGACCGCATGATCCTTCCCATGGTCAACGAAGCCGTAGCCTGCCTGGCCGACCAGGTGGTCGACGATGCCGACCTGCTCGATGCCGGCGTGATCTTCGGCACCGGTTTTGCCCCGTTCCGCGGCGGTCCGATCCAGTACGTGCGCAGCGAAGGCGCCGCCGTGGTGAAGGGCAAACTCGAACGCCTCGCCCAGCGTTATGGCGAACGCTTCACGCCGAAGAACGGCTGGGATTTGCCGACGCTCGCCAAGACGGGTTTCGATTTACCCACCGGTGACGCGCAAGGTGACGATGCCGACGCCTGATCGACCCTCGTATGCACCAAAAAAAAACGCCCGGCATCGACCGGGCGTTTTTTCGTCGGCGTGCTTAAAGCGATCCGCTTACCACATCAAATCATCCGGCACGCCATCTTCGCCGACGCTACCAGTGCTGCCCGGCTCCACCAGCAAGGCGATCTGGTTGGCGTCGACCGCCTTCACCTGTTCGGCAAGCTCGCGCGTCACCACCAGGTAACGTCCCTGCTGCTGCACCACGCCAAGCTCACCCGCATTGATCGCCTTGAGTTGATCAGCGTCGACATGCACGCGGCGAATCTTGCCGCCGTATTCGAAATGCCGAACATGATCGACGTCAGGCTTGTTCAAGGTCTTGCCGTCCAGCAACTGCTGGATCTTCAGCTTGCGCTCGCGACGAACACGCGCTTCCTCGGCCGCCGCCTGCTCGGCACGCTTGCGCTCATTCGCTTCGGTCTGTGCGCGGATCGCATAAGCCTTGGCCAGGTCGATCTCCTCCTGGCTCTTGGGGCCGGAAGGCTTGCCGTGCGGCTTGTGCTGGCCCGGCTTGCCGCCCTTGGACGGCGAACCGCCCTGGCGCTGCGGGTAAGACTTGCCAGCGGGCGGCGCCGGCGGGCGCTTCTCTTCGCGGACCTGTTTGACGATGCCGCTCTTGAGCAGCTGATCGCGCAGGGAATCGGCCATGGTTGAAACTCGCTTGCTGTAGTGCTGTTACGAAAAGAGAGAGATCGATCAATAGTGCGGCGGCGGTGGCTCGCTGTGCGGATCATGCCCTTGCGAACCACGCAACGAGGACAGCTCGCTGCGCAATCCACGAATGACATCCTCCAGCGCAGCCAGACGCATCGACAGCTCCGCATCGGCTGAAGCCAGCGCGTTCACCGTGTCATCGACAAAGGTGAGCCGCACTTCCAGCTCCGTCAATCGTTGCTGCAAGGTGTCGTCGGACATGCTCACTGCCTCAGGCTGCGACCGCGACCGATACCGTAGTACGCCAGGCCCGCCTCTTCCACTGCGGCCGGATCGTAGAGATTGCGGCCATCGAACACTGCCGGTTCGGCGAGCATGCTGCGGATGCGGACGAAATCGGGACTGCGGAAGGCCTTCCACTCCGTCACGATCGCGAGCACGTCGGCACCATCGAGTGCCTGATAGGCGCTGTCGCACAGCACCAGATCGTCGCGATCGCCATAGATGCGATGCGTCTCGTGGCGTGCTTCCGGATCGAACGCGCGCACTTTGGCGCGCGCCTTCCACAAGGCCTCCATCAGGTTGCGGCTCGATGCCTCGCGCATGTCATCTGTGTTCGGCTTGAAGGCCAGGCCCCACAGGGCAATCGTCTTGCCCGCGAGTTCGCCATTGAAGTGACGCGAAATCAGCTCGAACAGCTTGGTCTTCTGATCGTGGTTCACCGACTCCACCGCACCCAGCAAACGGGCGCTGTAACCGACGCCGCGCGCGGTGCGCTCCAGCGCCTGTACGTCCTTGGGGAAACACGAGCCACCGTAACCCGCACCCGGATAGATGAAGTGGTAGCCGATGCGCGGATCCGAACCGATACCCTGGCGCACCAGCTCGATGTCCGCACCCACCCGCTCGGCGATATTGGCGATCTCGTTCATGAAGCTGATCTTGGTGGCGAGCATCGCGTTCGCCGCGTACTTGGTCAGCTCGGCGGAACGCTCGTCCATCACCACCGTGCGATCGTGGTTGCGATTGAACGGTGCATACAGCTTGCGCAACACGCCGATGGCGCGTTCGCTGGAGCTGCCGATGACGATGCGGTCGGGGCGCAGGCAGTCTTCCACTGCGTCGCCTTCCTTCAGGAATTCCGGATTGGACACCACGTCGAACTCGACGGACACGCCGCGCTTGGCGAGCTCGCCCGCGATCGCGTCGCGTACCTTGTCCGCCGTGCCCACGGGCACGGTCGACTTGTTCACCACCACCGTGTAACGGTCCATGTGCTGGCCGACCGTTCGCGCCACGCTGAGCACGTACTTCAGATCCGCACTGCCGTCTTCGTCCGGCGGCGTGCCTACGGCAATGAAGACGACCTGGCCGTGCGCAATGCCCGGAGCCGGATCGGTGGTGAAGTCCAGCTGTCCGCTCGCATGGTTGCGCTTGACCAGAGGCTCCAGGCCCGGCTCATAAATGGGGATGTCGCCGTTCTTCAGGCGCTCCACCTTGCCCGCGTCGATATCAACGCAGACCACGTGGTTGCCCATTTCCGCCAGGCAGGCGCCGGTGACCAAACCCACATAGCCGGTGCCGAAAATCGTGACYTTCATTGTCGTGAAAACTCCAGGAGACAAGAATCCGATTCTAACAGGCCCGCCCTGACCACGGCTGCAGACCAAGCGCCGCCCCGCGACCAAAAGCCGCCGGCCACAAAAGACACGGGGCGCGAATTGCTTCGCGCCCCGTGGATGGTTCAACCAGCTTTGGTGGCGATTACTTCGCGCCGCCAGCCTGATCAGCAGCGGCCGTCGGGCCGGTCTTGACCAGGGTGACGTCGAAGATGATCGTCGAGTTCGGCGGGAAGCCGTTCTGCGGCTGGGCGCCGTAGGCGATGTTGGACGGGATGAAGAACTTGTAGTGACCGCCAACCTGCATCAGCTGCATGCCTTCACGGAAGCCCGGAATCACGCCAGCGAGCGGGATGGAAGCGGCGCCGCCGCCTTCATGCTTGGACGAATCGTCGAACACTTCGCCGTTCACGAACGAACCGACGTAGTTGACCTGCACGGTGTCGCTCGGACCCGGGCGGGCGCCCGTACCCTGGCTGATCACCTGGTACTGCAGACCCGAAGCGGTGGTCTTCACGCCCGGCGCGGTCTTGTTCTTGGCGAGGAATGCAGCGCCTTCGCTCTGGTTCTTGGAGGCGACCTGGGTGTACTCGGCCTTGGCCTTGGCCTGCAGATTGGCCACGAACGCGTCACGAACCTGCTTGGCTTCGGCTTCGCTCATGGTCGGCTTCTGGCCCGACAGGGCGGACTGCAGCGCGCGAGCGACCGTAGCCGGATCCACTTCAGCGCGAACCAGCGGCGGCAGCGAGCTGGCCAGATCCCAACCGACCACGTAGCTGGCCTTGGTCTTGTCCACGGCAGCCGGAGCTGCGGCGGCGGGGGCGGCTGCGGGCTTCGCGGCCTGTGCGTGCACGCCAGCGGTCGAGCCCAGAGCAACAGCGAGCGCGGCCGCCGTCAGCGTGGGACGCAGAAAATGCTTCATGTAGAACTCCCTCGTATTGGATATGCCGGCGCTACCGGACTTAAGGCCCCCCCGATGGAGGCAGGCCCCGCATTGTGCGGTGCTTGCTTAGTCTTGGCAACGATAGTGGCGGTATGACCGTCAGTCGTGATTAAAAGTTCACGTTTCGACGAAAAACGTGGATTTTTACGAATTGTGCACGCGCATTCCCGTAGGCCCGCGCCGCTCAGGATCAGCCATGGCCCTCCCCTGACCGCCCCGGTTTATCCAGGGTGTCGCGCAAAGCCGCCTGAAGTCGCGCATGGACCTGCACGAGGAGGCGCCACAGCAGCCACGCAAGCAGCAGCAAAACCAGCACCAATACAATCGCCACCTCGCGCGGCGGCAGGATGGTCGAGGCCAGGGCCGCCACCAGCAGGCCCAGCACCCACATGGTCGCAAGCGGAATGAAACGCGCCATCACGGCGCGGATGCGCATGTTGTAGGCGCCACCAATGCGTTCGGGAATGCTCAACTCTGCCAGCAGCATGCCGAGCGCCGAGGCCTTGCGATACGCCGCCACAATCATCGGCAGTGAGACGATGGCCGCAATTGACCAGGCCAGGCTGCGCTTTACCTGCGGGCTGTCGGCCAGCCAATCCCAATGGAAGAAACCGCGGCGATACAGGTAGGACATGATCAGAAACGCCGCCACCACCAGCATCATATTGATGATCACGTGCCACACCAGGCGACGGATCATCTTGGCCACCACCACGCCCTGCCCGCCCAGGCTAAGGTTGCCCATCCAGTCCGTATAGGCGCTCAGCAGGCCGGTAAGGCCCTGAGGCAACCGACGCGATAGCCCACTGGCCAACGGATCCGATGCACGGATCAGGTAAGGCGTGAGAAACGTGGTGATGGCCGATACCGCCACCGCCACCGGATAGAGAAAACCGCTGGTCACCTTGAGCGTCAGTCCCAGCGAGGCGATGACAAAAGAAAACTCGCCGATCTGCGCCAGCCCCATGCCCACGCGCAACGAGGTGCGCCCGTCATTGCCCGCCACAAATGTGCCAAAGCTGCAGGTAATGACCTTGCCCAGCACCACGACCGTGGTGACGACGATGATGGGCAGCCAGTACTCCTTGAGCATCGCCGGGTCGATCAGCATGCCGATGGCGACGAAGAAGATCGCACTGAACATGTCGCGCACCGGCCCGATGATGCGCTCGATCCGCTCCACACTCTGCGATTCGCCCACGATCGCACCGATCATGAAGGCGCCGAGCGCCACGCTGTAACCCATCTCGGTGACCAGCAGGCAGAAGCCGAAACACAGCCCGAGCACGGCCACGAGCAGCACGTCGTCGCGACTGACGCGCGCGATGTAATCGATCACGCGGGGCACCAGCAGCAGGCCGACCACCAGCGATACGGCCATGAACAGCGTGAGGCGACCGACGGCAGCCATCGCTTCGCTGGCCTCCAGACCTCCGGTACTGGCGATGCCGGTAAGCAAGGCCATCAGCACGATCGCGATCACGTCCTCGATGATCAGGATCCCGAACATCAGTTGCGCGAAGCGCTCGCGCTTGAGGTCCAGATCATCGAGCGCCTTCATGATGATGGTGGTCGAGGACATCGAAAGCATCGCGCCGAGGAAC
>NZ_JBFTRY010000212.1:0-5486 GCF_056399745.1 Dyella sp. 01N36 | reverse complement strand
GGATTCGAACCCACGGTACGCTTACACGTACGCCTGATTTCGAGTCAGGTACATTCGACCACTCTGCCACCTCTCCAAAGATGTGCGTGTGGTCCACGCGAGCCGGCGATTTTACGTGGTGTGGGGATGGCTGGCAATGGGGGTAGGGCGATTTCTACTCGCATGAGCGCAATCGGCTAGCGCAGTGCGGTGCCCCAGCGGTCGCCGCGTGGCAAATAGTGGTTGCCCGGATCCAGTGAGAGGGCGACGCGGGTGGCTCGGCCGGTGATCTCATTGCGCGGGAAGAAACCGAAATAGCGCGAGTCGGCGCTGTTGTCGCGGTTGTCGCCAAGCAGCAGGTAGTGGCCTGGTGGCACGGTTACCGGGCCGAAATCGTGGGTGTGCCCCTGGGCGGCGATCGACCAGCGCACGGCGTGGCTGAGCTGTCCGGTGTTTTCCATGGCGTACAGCGCGGGGTCTTCGCGGTCGTCGCGGATGCCGGTGACCTGGGTGTAGCGGTAGTCCGCAGCCTTGCCGTTCACATAGAGGTGGTTCTGCAGCAAGGCGATCTGGTCGCCAGGGACGCCGATCACGCGTTTGACCAGGCGCTCGCCAGCGGCGCTGGAGTCCAGCACCACGATATCCCCGCGTTGCGGGTCGGCGCGGTGGATCAGCGACACATGGGTGAACGGTACGCGCAGATCGTAGGCTGCCTTGTCGACCACGATGCGGTCGCCGATTTCGATGGTCGGCTGCATGGAGCCGGTGGGCACCACGTTCCAGTCGGCGACGGCGCTGCGGAACATGAACATGCAAAGCATGAAGGTGAGGAAGCCCTTGTTGCTTGCCAGTAGCCTGGTCAGTCGTTGCATGGACGTGCCCCTCCGCTCGCGTTTCTGTGTGGACCGCGCCGCGTACCTTTAGTTTCATGCCTGAAGAGAGCAAGCAAAGACATGCGCGCCCGGCCGCCGGGAGCGAAGCTTTTCCCACGAGGACACTTGGGAGAGCGATATGAATTCAGCAAGCCTGGTACTTCTGGCGGCTGGCCTGGTTGGTTCGGCACACGCAGCGCCATCGCCGCGAGCCGTTGTGCAGGCGATGTTCGACGCCTTCAATCGACACGATGCAGCGGCGATGGCCCAGCTATATGCGAACGATGCCAGGCTGGCCTCTTCCGATTTCTGTGCCGTTCGCAACGGGCCGACCGAAGTGCTGCGCACGTATCGCGAGTTGTTTGCGGCGTTTCCCGATATTCGCGACGAGATCGACCAGGTGGTGGTGGAGGGAGATCATGTGGCGGTGCGTTTCGTCGCCAGGAGCGGGCAGGGAAGTTCGGCACTCGCCATGCCGATTGCCACGTTTCTCACCGTGCAGCAGGGGCTGATTCAATCCGACGAGAGCACGTTCGATACGGGTGGGCGGGCCTGTATGCCTTGATGCCGCGCAAAAAAGAAGGGCGGTGTCGCCACCGCCCTTCGAGTCACCCATGCCTAGGCAGAATTACGCGGCCTTGCGCTTGGCCAGGCGTAGCCAGGTATCCACCACCGTGTMCGGGTTGAGCGAGACCGACTCGATGCCCTGGTCCATCAGCCATTCGGCAAGATCCGGGTGGTCGGACGGACCCTGGCCGCAGATGCCGATGTACTTGCCCTTGTCGCGGGCGGTCTTGATGGCCATGGCCAGCAGCTTCTTCACTGCCGGGTCGCGCTCGTCGAACAGGTTGGCGACGATGCTGGAGTCGCGGTCCAGGCCCAGGGTGAGCTGGGTGAGGTCGTTGGAGCCGATGGAGAAGCCGTCGAAGATGTCGAGGAACTCGTCTGCCAGCAGGGCGTTGGACGGCACTTCGCACATCATGATGACCTTGAGGTCGTGCTCGCGCTGCTTGAGGCCGTTCTTGGCCAGCACCTCGATGACCTTGCGGCCTTCGCCCAGCGTGCGCACGAACGGAATCATCACCCACACATTGTCCAGGCCCATCACTTCGCGCACGCGCTTGACGGCCTTGCACTCCAGCCCAAACGATTCGGCAAAGCCCGGATCGACATAACGGCTGGCGCCGCGATAACCGATCATCGGATTCTCTTCATGCGGCTCGTAGCGCGAGCCGCCGATCAGGCCGGCGTATTCGTTCGACTTGAAGTCGGACAGGCGCACGATCACCGGCTTGGGATACACCGATGCCGCGATGGTGGCGATGCCTTCGGCGAGGCGATCGACATAGAACGACACGGGATCGGCATAGCCGGCCATGCGCTCGTCGATCTTCTTCTTGGTTTCCGCATCCTGCTTGGCGTATTCCAGCAGCGCCTTGGGATGCACGCCGATATGGCTGGCGATGATCATTTCCAGGCGGGCCAGGCCGATGCCGGCGTTCGGCAGCATGCCGAAGTCGAACGCGCGCTCCGGGTTGGCCACGTTCATCATGATCTTGAGCGGCGCGTCTGGCATGTCGCCGAGGTCTGCAGTGACGCGGTCGAACTTCAGCAGGCCCTCATAGATCGTGCCGGTGTCGCCTTCGGCACAGGACACGGTGACTTCCGCGCCGTCAGGAATCAGCTCCAGCGCATTGCCCGTGCCCACCACCGCAGGCACGCCCAGTTCGCGCGCGATGATGGCAGCGTGGCAAGTGCGGCCACCGCGGTTGGTGACGATGGCGGCGGCACGCTTCATCACCGGCTCCCAATCGGGATCGGTCATGTCGGCGATCAGCACGTCGCCGGTCTGCACCTTGTTCATGTCGGCCAGCGAGCGGATCACACGCGCCTTGCCCGAGCCGATCTTCTGGCCGATGGCGCGGCCTTCGGCCAGCACCTTGCCCTTTTCGTTGAGATGGAAGCGCTCCAGCTGCGTGGCATGTGCACGCGACTTCACCGTTTCCGGACGGGCCTGCACGATGTAGAGCTTGCCGGTGTTGCCGTCCTTCGCCCACTCGATGTCCATCGGGCGGTCGTAATGCTTCTCGATGATCAATGCCTGCCTGGACAGCTCCTGCACGTCTTCATCGGTGATGCAGAACTTGTTGCGCAGTTCCGCCGACGTTTCTTCGATGCGCACGCGCTCGCCGGGCTTGTCCGAATACACCATGCGCTGCTGCTTGGCGCCGAGGCTGCGTCGCAGCACAGCCGGCTTGCCGGCCTTCAGCGTGGGCTTGAACACGTAGAACTCATCGGGATTGACCGCGCCCTGCACGACCATTTCGCCCAGGCCGTACGAACCGGTGACGAACACCACATCGCGGAAGCCCGACTCGGTGTCCAGCGTGAACAGCACGCCGGAGGCGCCCACATCCGAGCGCACCATCAACTGCACGCCGGCGGAAAGGAAGACATCTTCGTGCTTGAAGCCCTGATGCACGCGATAGGCGATGGCGCGGTCGTTGTAGAGCGAGGCAAAGACTTCCTTCACCTTGTGCAGCACGTCCTCGATGCCGACCACGTTGAGGAAGGTTTCCTGCTGGCCGGCGAACGATGCRTCSGGCAGGTCTTCGGCGGTGGCGGAGGAGCGCACGGCCACGGCGATATTCTCGGCGCCGGCATCCTTGCAGAGCTTGGCGTAGGCGTCGCGGATGGCCTTGTCCAGATCCGCCGGCAGCGGCGTCTCGGTGACCCATTCGCGGATTTCCTTGCCGGCAGCCGTCAGGGCCATCACGTCATCGACGTCGAGCGAGGCGAGCCGCTCCTGGATGCGCTTGGCCACGCCGCTCTTGTCGAGGTATTCCTGGAACGCGTCGGCGGTGGTGGCAAAACCACCCGGCACCGACACGCCGAGCTTGGCGAGATTGCCGATCATCTCGCCGAGCGACGCATTCTTGCCGCCAACCTTGCCCAGGTCGGTCATGCGCAGCGTGTCGAGCCAAAGCACCAGATCGTTCAAGGGAGTCTCCTCGAGAGCTCGTAGGGTTTCAAAAGTGGCGGTAGCCCGGTTTCGAGGAGAAATCGGGCCACAAAGAACTGGTATTGTCCGCTGCCGATGGTGCGAAGCACAAGAAGACCATTCGGGTGAAAACCAGCGCCAACGCAATACCAGTCAGCCGTGAGTCAAGCAAAGACAGGCTTTTCACCTTGCGCTAAGGTGAGGGCCAAGAACCACCAGGGACTTTGGATCAGCCATGCAGCGAACCGTTTTCTATATCTCCGATTCCACTGGTATTACGGCGGAAACAATCGGCAACAGTATTTTGGCCCAGTTTGAGGGCGTGCAGTTCGACAAGCACCGCTTGCCGTTCATCGAMGACGCCCATAAAGCCGAGGCGGCAGCGCTGCGCATCAAGACCCGTTACGCGCAAACCGGCGAGCGTCCCATCGTGGTCAACACCATGGCCTCGCGCGAATTGTGCGAGATCGTGGCCGAGAGCGGCGGGTTGATGCTGGACGTGTTCGCGCCGTTCATCGGCCCGCTGGAGGATGAGCTGGGCGCCAAGCGATCCGGCGCGGTGAATCGCTCGCATGGCCTGGTCGACTTCGACAAATACGAGGCCCGCATCAATGCCACGAACTATGCGCTGTCACACGATGACGGTATTGATGTGGACTATGCTCAGGCCGACCTGATCCTGGTGGGGGTGTCGCGCTCGGGCAAGACGCCCACCTGTCTCTACATGGCCTTGCATTACGGTGTCAGCGCCGCCAATTACCCCTTGACCGACGACGACCTCGACAAACTCGAACTGCCGGCGCGCTTGCGTCCGTATAAGGATCGGCTGTTTGGTCTCACCATCGACCCCATGCGTTTGGCGCAGATTCGCGAACAGCGGCGCGCCGGCAGCCGTTATGCGACGCTGGAGCAGTGCCGCTGGGAACTGGCGCAGGCCGAAAAGCTGATGCGCCGCGAAAGCATTCCCAGCCTCAACACGACGCACGTGTCCATTGAAGAGATTGCGAGCAAGATCTTTGACCGCTTCGGAATCGAGCGGACCATGTTCTAAGGAGTTCGTACCGCCCATGAGTGCCGTATTAGACAGTCGCCAAGCCTTATTGCCAGGACGTTTCGGCTTCCTCATGGGGCTTTACGCCGAGAACTACCATCGGCTGGTGCGGCTGTTTACGCCGCAGGAGCTGGCCCCGGGGTTTTATCTGTCCAGCGTGGACGATGGCCTGGATGTGCGTTTGCAGGTGCAGGAACGGCATCCGTATACGCTGGAGCTCGAGCTCACCTACAACTTTGTCGATGCGCACACCGGCCAGCCGTCGCCGTCGGCGCAGTTACGCATGTACACCGACGCCCATGTGGCCGAGGCTTTGCACTGCCATCCAGGGCGTCACCTGTGGCAGGTGCTCGGGCCGTTCCCGCCGGCCAATACGGTGCTGCAGCACCGGCTGCGCATGAATGGGTTTCTCTCGCGCTGGCTGGAATACCTGGCGGAGCAGGGGCATTCGAAGGGGACGCTGGAGCGGCTGGAATCTCAGCACGCCGCGGACTGACCCTTGTGGGAGCGCACCTTGTGCGCGACTTGGGCCATCACGGCGCTGCTCCGTAGGTTTGTCGCGCACAGGGTGCGCTCCCACAGA
>NZ_JBFTRY010000211.1:0-5497 GCF_056399745.1 Dyella sp. 01N36 | reverse complement strand
GACATAAGGTGCTCAATCTGGACAAGCTCACCTATGCGGGCAACCTCGATACGTTGTCGTCCTTGGACGGCAATGACCGGCATATATTCGTGCAGGGCGATATTGGCGACCGCGAGCTCGTCTCCAGCCTCTTGAAGACACATCACGTGGATGCCGTGGTCAACTTCGCCGCCGAATCCCATGTCGATCGTTCGATCGACGGTCCTGCCGCGTTTATCGAAACCAATGTCGTGGGCACGCTGGGCCTGCTGGAAAGCACCCGCGATTACTGGCGCTCGCTGGACGGCAGCGCACGAGCAGGTTTCCGCTTCCTGCATGTCTCGACCGACGAAGTCTACGGCTCGCTGGGTGACGAGGGTCAGTTCAAGGAAACGACGCCCTATGCGCCGAATTCGCCCTATTCCGCGTCCAAGGCCGCATCCGATCACCTGGTGCGCGCCTTTCATCACACCTATGGCCTGCCCACGCTGACGACCAATTGTTCGAATAACTACGGCCCGTACCAGTTCCCTGAAAAACTGATACCGCTGGTTATTCAAAAGGCCTTGGCGGGCGAGTCGCTGCCGGTTTACGGCGATGGCCTGAACGTGCGCGACTGGTTGTACGTAGGCGATCATTGCACCGCGATCTCGCGCGTGCTCGAGGCCGGTCGCGTGGGCGAGACCTATAACGTTGGTGGCAATGCCGAGCGTGAAAACCTCACCGTGGTCAAGACCATCTGCGCCCTGCTGGACCAACGCAGCCCGCTGGCCGATGGTCGCAAGCGCGAATCGTTGATCACGTTTGTCAAAGATCGCCCTGGTCATGATCGTCGCTACGCCATCGATTCGTCGAAACTCCAGACCGAGCTCGGCTGGCGTCCATCGCAAACGTTCGAATCGGGCATCAAGCACACGGTCGACTGGTATTTGGGCAACACGGCGTGGGTTGCACGCGTGCTGGATGGCAGCTATCGCATGGAGCGACTGGGCGCATGAGCAACTCAAAGGGCATCATCCTGGCCGGCGGCTCAGGAACACGGCTCTATCCGATCACGCAGGCAGTGAGCAAACAGCTGCTGCCCGTGTACGACAAACCGATGATTTATTACCCGCTGGCCACGCTGATGCTGGCGGGCATCCGCGACGTGCTGATGATCAACACGCCGCACGAACAGGCCTTGTTCCAGCGCCTGCTGGGCGACGGGAGTCAGTGGGGCATCAACATCACGTACGCGGTGCAGCCCTCTCCCGATGGCCTGGCGCAGGCCTTCATCATCGGCCGTGATTTCGTCGGCAATGACCGCAGCTGCCTCGTCCTGGGCGACAACATTTTTTATGGCGTGGGCTTTACCGAGCGCATGAAGCGCGCCGCGGCCCGCGAACGCGGCGCCACCGTGTTCGGTTACTGGGTCAAGGATCCGGAACGCTACGGCGTGGCCGAATTCGACCAGACGGGCAAGGTCGTCGGGCTGGAAGAAAAACCCGCCGTCCCCAAGTCGCATTACGCGGTGACCGGTCTGTATTTTTACGACAACCGTGCACCTGACTTCGCCGCAAGCCTGAAGCCCTCGCCGCGCGGCGAGCTGGAGATCACCGATCTCAACCGCTGCTATCTCGACGACGACTCCCTGCACCTGGAGCAATTGGGTCGAGGCTATGCCTGGCTGGATACCGGTACCCATGAGTCCCTGATGGAAGCAGGCAACTACATTCAGACCATCGAGAACCGCCAAGGCCTCAAGATCTGCTGCCCCGAAGAAATCGCCTACGTCAACAAGTGGATTGATGCAGAACAACTGCTACGCCTGTCGGCGCCACTGTCCAAAACCGGCTACGGGCAATATCTACAGAACCTGATCAAGCAAGGCTACGTGGGATGAAGTTCATTGAATCCTCACTGCCCGGCTGCTTCGTCATCGAACCGCAGGTCTTCGGCGACTCGCGGGGCTTCTTCTATGAAAGCTACAACGAGGCCAAGTATCGCGAGGCGGGCATCGACAGGAGATTCGTCCAGGCGAACGTTTCGCGCTCGGCCCGCGGCGTACTTCGTGGCTTGCACTACCAGTGGCCGCATCCGCAGGGCAAGCTGGTCAGCGTCCTGGAGGGCGAGGTCTACGATGTAGCGGTAGATATCCGCCGAGGGTCGCCGACCTTCGGCCAGTGGGCGGGCGTGATGCTCACTGCGGAGAACCATCGCCATTTCTGGATACCCGAGGGCTTTGCCCATGGATTCTGCGTGGTTTCCGAATTCGCCACGTTCTCCTACCAGTGCACCGATCTCTACGACGCAAAGGCCGATGGCAGCATTCGCTGGAATGACCCGGCGATCGGCATCGACTGGCCCATCTCCGCCCCCCTGCTTTCCGACAAGGATGGCAAGGCGCCCCTGCTTGCCGACGTGGCGCTGGACCGCCTCCCGGAGTATCGCGCTTGAAGATCTTGCTGTTGGGCGCAAACGGGCAGCTGGGCCGCACCTTCTTGAGCCATGGCGGGCTTGCGTCCCGCGGAACAGTGGTCGCCGCCACCCGTGACGGCAAGCTCATCGACCAAGGCGCCGGCATTGCGGCCGACCTGTCGGCCCCGGAAACCCTGGCGACGTTGCTGGATCATCAGCAACCGGACGTTATCGTCAATGTCGCTGCCTATACGGCAGTGGATCGCGCCGAGCAGGAAGAAGCCATCGCCACCCGCATCAACGCCGAAGCCGTCGGCGTCCTGGCCCGATGGGCCAAGGCCAACGACGCGCTGCTGGTGAACTACTCCACCGACTATGTGTTTGCGGGCAACGCCAACCATCCTTATGGCGAAGATGCCGCGGTAGCGCCTGCCGGAGCCTATGGCCGCAGCAAACTGGCCGGTGAGCAAGCGCTTGTGGCCAGCGGTGCGCACTATTTCAACTTCCGCACGGCATGGGTGTATTCGCCGGTCGGGCAGAACTTCCTGCGCACCATGCTGCGCCTCGGCGGTGAGCGAGACGAACTTCGCGTCGTTGCCGATCAGATCGGCAGCCCAACCGACACCATCTTGATTGTCGAAGGCAGCTTGACGGCCATCGATCGCTGGTTGAGCGCCGACGCAAACACGCGAAAGAACCTGGAAGGAACCTACCATCTGACGGCAAGCGGCCAGACGAGCTGGTTTGGCTTTGCTTCCGCCATTGTGCAAAGGGCGGCCCAACGAGGGCTTCTTTCGAAAACGCCCATCGTGCATCCCATTGGCAGCAGCGATTTCCCGACGCCTGCCAAACGGCCCGCCTATTCGGTGCTCGACAATGCGCGGTTTGTCCGCACATTTGATCATCCCCTACCTGATTGGCAGGCAGGGCTGGAGCGCACGCTCGATATGCTCACCCCCGTCCACAACTGAACCCTTATGCTCATTCCCCTCATACTCAGCGGTGGCAGCGGGACCCGGCTATGGCCGATCTCGCGCAAGAATCTCCCCAAGCAGTTCCTTTCACTGGCTGGCAGCGAAACACTGTTCCAGCAAACCGTGAAGCGCGCCTTGCGCCTTCCGGATGTCGCTGCACCCGTCGTCGTTGCAAGCGACGACCATCGCTTCCTGGCGGCCGAACAGCTGCAGGAGCTGCAGGTTCCCGATGCAAGCATCTTGCTGGAGCCGGTCGCCCGCAATACGGCGCCTGCGATCGCCGTAGGTGCGCTGCAAGCCCTGGCCAGGGATCCTCAGGCGATCCTGCTGGTGCTGCCGGCGGATCATCTGATCGGCGACGATGAAGCGTTCGGGGATGCGGTTGCCAAGGCTCGCCCGCTCGCCGAGCAAAACTGGCTGGTGACGTTCGGCATTCGCCCCGATCGACCGGAAACCGGCTTTGGCTACATCCGCCGGGGCAAGCCGCTGGAAAGCGAGACGTTCCAGGTCCAGCAGTTCGTGGAAAAGCCCAAGCTCGAGGTGGCCGAAGGCTATGTATCGAGCGGCGAGTACGACTGGAACTCCGGCATGTTCATGTTCCGGGCCTCCACGTATCTGGACGAGCTTGGCGCACACGCACCGGCCATGCTCGCCGCCGCTCGCGCGGCATTCGATAAGGCGAACACGGATCTGGACTTCATCCGCCTCGACAGCGAAGCCTTCGCCTCGGCGCCGAGCGACTCGATCGACTATGCCGTGATGGAGAAGACCTCGCGCGCCGCCGTGGTACCGGTGGCTTGCCGCTGGTCCGACATCGGTTCATGGGACGCGCTCTGGCTGGCTGCCGAGAAGGACGCCCAGGGCAACCATCTCGAAGGCGACGTCATCGCACTAGACACCACCGGCAGCCTCGTACGCTCACACGACCGCCACCTGGTGGCCACGGTTGGCCTGGAAAACATCGTGGTCGTGACCACGCCCGATGCCACCCTCGTGGCACGCCGCGATGCATCGCAAGACGTGAAGAAAATCGTGGAAGCGCTGAAGGCTGCCGACCGCACCGAACAYGATCTGCATCGCGTCGTGCGCCGCCCCTGGGGCATGTACGACTCCCTGGAAAGCGGTGACCGCTTCCAGGTGAAGCGCATCGTGGTCAAGCCTGGCGCTGCCTTGAGCCTGCAGATGCACCATCACCGCGCCGAGCACTGGATCGTGGTCAAGGGCGTGGCTGAAGTCACTTGCGACGACAAGGTGTTCCTCCTCGCGGAGAACCAGAGCACCTACCTGCCCTTGGGCAGCAAACATCGCCTGCGCAACCCGGGCAAGGTGCCCGTGGAGCTGATCGAGGTGCAGTCGGGAAGCTATCTCGGCGAAGACGACATCGTCCGCTACGACGATGTCTACGGTCGCGCGTAAAGGCCGCCCTGCCGCTGCAAGAACACGCATGACCACCAGATGAGAAAGGGCCCCGCAGGGCCCTTTCCTTTACGCGCGTATCAGGTCGGACAACTCGCGAGTCTTCGCTTCCATCAAGGCGGCGTCACCGCGCGACTCCACATTGAGTCGCAGCAGCGGCTCCGTATTGGACGAGCGCAGATTGAAGCGCCAGCTTCCAAAATCAGCGCTGACGCCATCCACATAATCGAGCGTCGGCTGCTGTGCGGCAAAGTGCTCGAGCACTTTCGCCACCACGGCCTTCGCGTCGGCCACCACGAAATTGATTTCGCCGCTGCACGGGTAGGCAGCCATGCGTTCGGCCAACATGTCCGCGAGCGTCACGCGGGTCTTGGAGACGCGTTCGGCCACCAGCAACCACGGAATCATGCCCGAATCGCAATAGGCAAACTCGCGGAAGTAATGATGGGCACTCATCTCGCCGCCGTAGATCGCGTCTTCAGCACGCATTCGCTCCTTGATAAAGGCATGCCCGGTCTTGCTTTCGATAGGCACGCCACCCGCCTGTCGCACCATGTCGATCGTGTTCCACGTCAATCGCGGATCATGGATGATCTTTGAACCGGGGTGCTTCTGCAGCAGCTGGGCAGCAAGCAGGCCGACGATGTAGTAGCCCTCGATGAATTCGCCCTTCGCATCGAAGAAAAAGCACCGATCAAAATCGCCATCCCAGGCAATGCCGAAGTCAGCAC
>NZ_JBFTRY010000210.1:0-5559 GCF_056399745.1 Dyella sp. 01N36 | reverse complement strand
GTTCAACGCTGCTGCCAGGACGTCTGCGCCATGGATCATCGGATTGTGTCGTTGCCTGCTTTCACGGTCGTYGGACTGGAGCACATCGCCCGCAGCCCGAACGGGATCGGGCCCTTGTGGGAGCGCTTCCTGCCGCGGGAACACGAGATCGGCCTGCGCTCGCAGCCCGGTGTGTCCTACGGCGTCTGCGCGCCACTGCCCGATGGCATGCTGCGATACGTGGCGGGCCTGCCGGTGGCCGATGACGCGCCGGTGCCCGAAGGCATGGTGAAATTCCAGGTGCCGGCGCAGAAGTACGGTGTGTTCACCCATCGCGGCGTGGCCACGCGCATCGGCGAAAGTTTCCAGACCATCCATACCCGCCTGCTGCCCAAGCTGGGCCTCAAGGCGCGTGCCGGCGTGGAATTCGAACGCTACGACGAGCGCTTCGTTTCGCCGGACGATCCGACGTCCGAGACCGATCTGTACATCCCGGTGGAATAAACGCTTAGGCGGCCAACTGGGTTCGCGGAAACGAGGCGAAGGCGTCGTTGAGCGTGACGCTGATCAGGTGAGCGAGCTCGGCGTAGTGGTTGGCGCGCGGCGTGCGGGCGCGCTTGGGGGCTTCCTCGAGCAGGTCGACCCAGCCCTGGGTGGTGGGACCCGCGGCGTTGGCAAACAGGCAGGCGCGCGGCGCATCGAGGAACACCCGCATCTCCACCCGCATGCACGCGGCCAGCGGCGCCGAGCCATCGGGTTCGATCAGGATGGACAGCGAGCGGTTGCCACGGCGGCGCAGCAAGCGCAGACATTCCTCCAGCTCGATCACCAGGTGGTGGCCATCGGGCAGGCACAGCTCGCCGTAGAACACGGCTTCCATCTCGTTGACGGCCTTGCGCACTTCATTCTCGATGCGGCCAAGGAAACCCACGCGCAGCTCATGCCGCGTGTAGTGAACGGGCATGGTGGAGACCTGCACCTCGTTCTTGCGCACCAGGGTGGAGTGATTGATGCGGGTGAAGCTCAGGCCCGCCGCCTCGTAGCTCTGCTTGGCGTTGGCGCCGCTGATGCCGGCGAAGGCTGCCCATGCGGCTTTGAGATACGGGATGTTGGGCGCGGTCTGCAGCATGGGTGTCCCGCCAGAAAGGGGTTGGTGTCACACCGTTGCCGGGGTGACACGGTGTTTATCGGCGCCTGGGCGCCAAACTTCAGTGGTCCGGAGGCTTGGGGCGGATCCTTTTCGATTGCCATGGCCAGACGCGCAAGGCCGATCCATGACCTTTGTCCTAGACGGTTGTCCACGGCCTCAAGGTATAAGTGCCACGACAACATTGAACGTCCACGCGGCGAGAGAGCGCCGCGTATTCACTGTGCCACCGCTGGGGAGAGAAACGCATGACCCGTTTGACGCTACGGCCGTTGCTGACGGCCTGCCTGCTGGCTTGCATGGGCAGCGCCCTGGGTGCCGATGGCACTGGCCATGAGGACGCCGGCCTGTTGGGCTTCACCAGCGACGGCGCGGCGGCCCAGAAGAGCCTGGAGCAACGCTTTGATGCCTTGCTCGATCCGGCCGACCAGCGCGAGTGGCTCAAGCAGATGTCCTCTGCTCCCAACCAGGTGGGATCGCCGCACGACAAGGCCAATGCGGAATTCATGCTGGCCAAGTTCAAGGAGTGGGGCTGGGACGCCCATATCGAAACCTTCAACGTGCTCTATCCCACGCCCAAGAAAGTGGCGCTGGAACTGAAGGGCCCGCACCCGTTCACCGCCAAGCTGCACGAGCCGGCAGTGGCAGGCGATGCCACCTCCAGCATCAAGGACGGCGTGCTGCCGCCGTACAACGTCTATGGCGGCGACGGCGATGTGAGCGCGCCGCTGGTATACGTGAACTACGGCATGCCCGACGACTACAAGGACCTCGCCCGCCGTGGCATCGACGTGCGCGGGAAGATCGTCATTGCGCGCTACGGTGCGGGTTGGCGCGGCCTCAAGCCCAAACTGGCGCAGGAACACGGTGCCGTGGGCTGCCTGATCTATTCCGACCCGCATGAGGACGGATATGCCGCAGGCGACACCTATCCGCATGGCGGCTGGCGTCCGGAAGATGGCGTGCAGCGCGGCTCGGTGGCCGACATGCAGCAGTATCCCGGTGATCCGCTCACCCCCGGCATCGGTTCCACCGACGATGCCAAGCGTCTGTCGCTGAGCGAAGCGAAGACCATCCTCAAGATTCCGGTATTGCCGATTTCCTATGCCGATGCCACGCCGCTGCTGAAGTCACTCAGCGGACCGGTGGCGCCGGGCGGATGGCGCGGTTCGCTGCCGATCACCTATCACATGGGGCCGAGTACGGCGCCGGTGCATTTGACGGTGCAGTCCGATTGGGGCCAGAAGCCGGTATACGACGTGATCGCCACCATCAAGGGTTCCACCGAGCCCGATCGCTGGATCGTGCGCGGCAACCATCACGACGGCTGGGTTTTCGGCGCCTGGGATCCGCTGGCAGGCAATGTCGCCCTGCTGGCCGAAGCCAAGGCCATCGGCGCGCTCTACAAGCAGGGCTGGCGCCCGCAGCGCACACTCGTGTATGCCAGCTGGGATGGTGAAGAAGCCGGCCTGCTCGGCTCCACCGAATGGGCGGAAACCCATGCCGACGAGTTGCAGCAGAAGGCCGTGCTCTATCTCAACTCCGATACCAACAGCCGCGGTTTTCTCGATGCCGGCGGCAGCCATTCCTACCAGCATCTGGTGAACCAGGTGGCTGCAGGCGTGACCGATCCGGAGACCAAGGGCAGCGTGCTCGAACGCATGCGTGCGCACATGATGGTCAGCGGCGCCGCCAAAGACGCCAAGCCCGAAACCAAGGAGGCCGCCAAGCTCGCCGCGGCCGGTGGCGACGTGCCGATCAGTGCGCTTGGTTCGGGTTCCGATTACAGCGCCTTCCTCGAACACCTGGGCATTGCATCGCTGGACCTGGGCTTCAGCGGCGAGGAAGACAACGAGGGCGTCTATCACTCGGCGTACGACTCCTTCGATCACTACGTGCGCTTCGGCGATCCCGATTTCCAGTACGGCGTGGCGCTGTCCAAGGTCGCAGGTCATATCGTGCTGCGCACCGCGGACGCCACCGTGCTGCCGATGCGCTTTGAGGACTTCAGCGACACGCTCAATCGCTATGTGGAGCAGTTGCATCAACTGGTCGCCGATACACGCAAGGACACCGAGCAGCAACATCAGTTGCTGGACAAGCACGCCTATGCACTGGTATCCGATCCCACCCGGCCGCAGCTGGCGCCCGAGCGCGATAGCGATGTGCCGGAGATCAAACTCGCACCGCTGGACGATGCGACGCGCAAGCTGAGAAAGAGCGCACAGGCCTTCGAAGCCGCCTACAGCCAGCGCGCCGCGGCTGGCTTCAACCTGCCCGCCGCTCAACAGCAGCAGCTCAATACGTTGATGGGGAAGATGGAGCAGTCGCTGACCAGCGCTGCCGGTCTGCCGGCGCGTCCCTGGTTCCGCCACATGATCTACGCGCCGGGCATGCTCACCGGCTATGGCGTGAAAACGGTACCTGGCGTGCGCGAGGCGATCGAGGGACGTCGCTGGGAGGAGGCCAACCAGTACGCGCAGGCCACCGCCAAGATTTTGGATGGCTACCGCGAACAGCTGGACAAAATCACCGCGATGCTGAAGAAGTCGTAACCCCCTGTAGGAGCGCACTTGTGCGCGACCACCCGGCAAAGCGGCCGCCCTCCAGGCGGCGGTCGCGCACAGGGTGCGCTCCTACACGGATGGAGCGACAGCTGCGCCGTCCAGATAGCCGATCTTTTTGTGCCTGGGCAGCTGCTTGATTTCCCATTCCGCACGCGACGCTGCCGCGCGATTTTCATAGGCACGCGAACCGATCAAGCGCAGCGGAGGGTGCGAACGCGTATAGCGCGCGCCCTTGCCGCTCACGTGCGCCTGGTAGCGCGCCTCAAGATCGTTGGTGATGCCGGCGTAGTAGGTGCCGTCACGGCATTCGATCAGGTAGAGAAGCCAGGGGCCTGTGGAGCGGGGCATGAGGTCTGCATTCGTGGGCAACGCCGGCACGTCATCCTACGTGCATGGCGACGGGGCGGTCGAGCCCCGGCGACGCAGGGCCATCAGGTTTCGGTGGGATCCAGATGGAAGGTTTCCACCCGGCCGACGCCCGCAAGCACGTTCTGCACCTGGGGACGCGCAATCACATCGCGCCATCGCCGCAGACGTTCGGTGTCCATGGGCGTGGTGCGGATGTCGGCATATATCTGCATATCGTCCAGCGCCTGGCTTCGCCATTCCTCGTTCTTGAGGCGTTCGATCAGCAGGTCGACCGCCTCGTCCAGATGGTTGCTCAGCAACAATGCCGCCTGCCAGGTGGTGATGGCGTCCTTGCGGTGCTCACGCATATAGGTCAAATGCATGCTGATGGCCGCCTGGTCCTGTTGGACGATGGCCGCTTCCAGTCGCACGATCTCCAATTGCATGCGCCCATAGGGGCTCATGCTGCCCAGCTCCTGCACGGTGCTGAGTGCTTCGCCGGGACGCTTCAGGTCGGCATACAACTGGCCAAGGTTGATGATCTGGCTCACGTTCATGCCGCCGTCTTCGGGGCGGCGGGCGGCACGCTGCCACTGTTCCACCGCCTCGTCCCAACGCCCGAGTCGGGCCAGTGCACGCGAGCGTTCGTCGAGCAGCCAGATGTACTGCTTGTCGAAATCCTCGTAGGTCGCGCTGCCGTTGCCATCCTGCGTCTTGGCGATCACCGCATCGGCGAGCGCCAACACTTCGTCGTAGCGCCGAGCGCTCAGCAGCAGCGATTGCAGGCGCACCGTCGGACGAAGCTTGTGTGGAGTGGACTGCATCTGTGCCCGTGCGCTGTCGATTTCACGGGCCAGCATGCGATCGACGTCGTAGTGCTTCTGATCGGCGCGAGTCAGCGCATCGAAGCGTTTGTCCACGCGCATGGACAGCACGGTGCGGGCCGAGTCGATGCGTGCGGCCGCCGCTGCCGCCTGCCTGGTGTGGCCATTGGCCAGCTGGAGCGTGGCGAGGTCCTGCCATAACTCGTTGGGCTCGCCGTCCGAGTCTTTCCATCGCGCATCGAATAGCGCCTGCAAATAAGCGAGTCGCTGCGAAGCATGGTTGCCATCCATCAACTCACGTTCGATGGTGATCACGGCGCGCTCGTTGATGTCACCGAGTTTGTCCGGCCATCGCTGCGCAATCGTCGTGACGCAGACGGCGCTATCGGCATAGTCCTTGAGTGCATAGGCACTGCTCAGCCGGGTGAACCAGGCCTCGCCGTCGGCTTCAGGCAGGGCGGTCGCGCGCACCAGATACCCATAGGCCTTCTTGTGCTCGCCCTGCTCCTCGGCAATGGCGCCAGCCATCAGCTGCGCGGCATAGCGAATCTTTTCCGGCAATCGCTCGAAGTCCTCTTGCTGCAGTACCTGGTCGACCGCCTGCGTGGCGGCTTTCAGATTGTTGCTGCCGATGTAGATCATGGCGACGCGCAGGTTTTCCTTCGCGGCATCGGTACTCTGGGCGGTGCTGACG
>NZ_JBFTRY010000209.1:0-5582 GCF_056399745.1 Dyella sp. 01N36 | reverse complement strand
GCGCGTTGGTCACCAACATGCGGTTGAAGCCCTCGGTGCTGACTTCGCCGATGGGCTTGTCTGCCTCGATGGCGACGCCGGCGTTGACGAACAATACGTCCAGCGCCCGGCCTTTCAGGCGGGCACGCAGCGCGGCGATCTGCTCGGGTGCATCGATGTCCAGGTGTTCGATCTCCAGCCGCTGGCCGGACGATGCCTGGAGGTCATGCAGCGGGGTGTGGTTTGGGCCGCGCACGGTGGCGATGACCTGCCAGCCGCGCTTGAGGTATTCAGCCGCCAGGGCGAGTCCCAGGCCACGGGAGGCGCCGATGATGAGAGCGGTTTGCTGCGTGTTCGAAGTCATGAGGGTTGCCTGCTGAGCCGTGAGTCAGGGTGATCGTTCGACCAGATTGCGCAGGACATGTTCCAACGTTGTCGATGCTTTGTGCGAGCCAGCCTGGCCGTGTTCGAAGTCGATCCAGCCCTGGTTGAAGCCGTCAAGCATACGCATGCGGCCCTCAGGGTGTTGCATGCCTTGTGTGCGGAACAGGTGTTCCCAGGAGTCGCGAGGCACCGGTTCGGTGCGCACAGGCTGGCCCAGCGCGGCAGCAAAGCCGCTGGCGATGTCCAGTGCGGAGTAACGCCGCGGTCCTTCGAGTTCGATCACGCGTGTGCCTTGCCAGGTGTCCTGCAGAGTGCTTGCCACGGTGCGCGCGATATCCGCGGTGGCGACCATCGGGATGGCGTGGTCCAGGGGCTGCAGATAGCTGGGAATCAGGCCGGCGCGAGCGGCGCTGACGTCCCATGCGGCGTTCTCCATAAACCAGCCGGGGCGCACGAAGGCGGTGGGCAGGGGCAGTTCGCGAAGCGCGGACTCGACCATCCGGCCGTTGTTCAACAGCGAGAACGTCTCCACGTGGGCGCCGACGGTGGAGAGATATACCAGCTTGCCGGGGCGGGCTTTTATGACGGCCTGCTGTACGGCGGCAATGATCTCTTGGACAGCGGGAAAACCAGGGGCGGGGTCGTAGTCGGGCGGGATCATCAGGAATACGCCGCGCGTATCGGCGAAAGCGGCGGC
The DNA here is from genome assembly GCF_056399745.1 of Dyella sp. 01N36. Taxonomy (NCBI): domain Bacteria; kingdom Pseudomonadati; phylum Pseudomonadota; class Gammaproteobacteria; order Lysobacterales; family Rhodanobacteraceae; genus Dyella; species Dyella sp. 01N36. The sequence continues at coordinate 4,522 of NZ_JBFTRY010000209.1, read as the reverse complement.
CAGCGCGTCGGCATCGTTGGCCGTGGCGATCGCCGTATCGCAACCGCGCCCGATCCAGGGCGCTGCCTTGGCCTCGTCACGAACGATCGCCCGTACGCGCTGGCCGGCGGCCAGCAGTTCATTTGCTACCTGGCCGCCAACCTGGCCGGTGATACCCATGACTGCATACATGTTCGGATCCTCAAGGGGGCGGCGCCTGCCGCGTTCGGATGAGGATTTTCCGCGTCCGCCACTGGTTTCGCGATAACATCAATGACAATGGATAAGTGACAAAAGGGCATGAATGCATGGCCTTCGACGAGCGTATCTTGAACGGCATGAGCGTGTTCACCGCCGTGGTCGATGGCGGCAGCTTTGCCGCCGCTGGCGAGGCGCTGGACATGTCGCCGCCCGGCGTCAGCCGTGCCATCGCGCGGCTCGAAGCACGGCTGGGCATACGGCTGTTCGATCGCACGACACGATCCGTGCGTCTCACGGATGAAGGACTTCGTTTCCACGCCCAGGTGATGCCCTTGCTGGCCGGGCTGGAAGAGGCCGCCGCGAGTGCGGCCGAAGGCGCCACGATGGTGCGCGGGCGACTGCGCGTGCATATGGATCCCCTGTTTTCGCGGCTGGTGCTGGCGCCGCGCSTGGGCGAGTTCATGGAGGCTCATCCGCAGCTCGAAGTGGAGCTGGCTACGCGCGACCAGCTGGGCGACATCGTCGCCGACGGCTTCGACCTGGCCGTGCGTTTCGGCGAGCCGCCCGATTCCAGCCTGGTGGCGCGCAGGCTGCTGGAGACGCGCATCCTCACCGTGGCTTCGCCGGCTTATTTGCGCCGCTATGGGCGGCCTGCGCATCCGCAGGAGCTGGAGGGCGACCGGCATATCTGCATCGAATTTCGCGATCCGGCGACGGGGCACACCTTTCCGTGGGAGTTTCATCGCAAGCGCACGCGCCTGGCGGTGAAAACCTCGGGGCGGCTGGTGGTCAACGATGGCGGCAGCATGCACAGCGCCTGCGTGGCCGGCTATGGCATTGCTCAGGTGATGGCGGTGGCGGCCGGGCCGCTGGTGACCCGTGGCCAGTTGGTGGATCTGTTCCCCGACTGGCCCGATGAGCGCTTCCCGCTGTACGCGCTGTATCCCTCGCGCCAGCACCCATCGGCCAAGGTGCGTGCATTTCTCGATTTCGTCATCGGGATCACCTCGGCGATCTAGGCAGTAGAATGGTGGTTTCGCACGCCTTCATAGCCTTTTTGATGACCGATCAGACACCATCGCCAGCCCCGGCGTTTTCCGACGAAGACGAACGCTACATGCGCCGCGCGCTGCAGCTCGCTGCGCACGCGCGTGATGCGGAAAACGAAGTGCCGGTGGGCGCGGTGSTGGTGCAGGGCGATGAGATCATCGGGCTGGGCTGGAACCGCAATATCACGCTGAACGATCCCAGCGCCCATGCGGAAATCATGGCCTTGCGCGCCGCGGGCGAAAAACTGTCCAACTACCGCATGCCCGGCGCCACCTTGTACGTGACGCTGGAGCCGTGCGCGATGTGTTCGATGGCGCTGGTGCATGCGCGCATCGGGCGCGTCGTGTATGCGGCGACCGATCCGAAGACCGGCGCCGCAGGCAGCGTGTTCGATACGCTGATTTCCGATCGCCACAATCACCGCATTGCGGTGGAGGGCGGCCTGTTGGCGGATGATTCGTCGACTATGTTGCGCGAGTTTTTCCGCGCCCGGCGCTAAGCGTCAGTGCGCGGCCTTGCGCCAGAAAGAGTTCAATTTTTCCAGCTTCGCCAATGAGTGCATGGCCTCTTCCGAGGCGTGGAAAGCGGTGCGCTTGCCCCACTGGCGGAACGGCTTGAGCACGGTCTGGGTGTCTTCCGCCACGAGAAAGTCGCGGATCAGCCTGCGTCCCGTCATGCGGTCGTGTGCCAGGCCAAGGCCGCTTTGCAGCTCGGTCAGCTGCTTGAGCCAGGCCGAGGTCGCCTGCTTGGAGAAGGCGTGCTGATAGAGCTCGATGCTGTAGCGCATCTTTTTGGTGGCGCTGCGCAAACGATGCAGGCGCTTCTGGCCGCCATCGAGTTTGCTGGCGCGTTTCTTCAGCGTATTCCAGCGTTGCTGGAGGGCCGCGGCGGCCAGCTTGCGCACCTGGTTGTCGGTCGGCGGTTCGACGGTTTGCACCCAGTGGCGCCATGACTGCAGCGACGCTGCGAGATTGTGCTTCTTGAGTTCGACCACGGCCTGCTTGTGCGCCTGCTGCTGGCGCTCGGAAAGCGCCTTGGTGGCGGCGTCGACGCCGGGAAGCTTGACGTTTTCCTTGTCCAGAAAGGCGGGCAGGGTTTCCTGCGCCAGGATGTCGAGGTCGCGTGATTGCCCGGTGGATTCGCGGCAGGAGCGCAGGTAGGCGAGCACATCGCGCAAGTCGTCGTCGGAAAGCGAGGCGAGGTCTTTCAGCGTGGCCGTCACGCGGCGCAGGTTGACGCGCCATGCATGCAACAGCTTGGGCTCGTAGGGTTGTTCAAGTAGACGCTTGCGCGCCTCGAATGCCTTGTCGAAATAGCCGTCCAGCGCCTCGCAGATCCGCTCGAACTCGGATGGCTTGCCCGGCCCACTCTTGGCGTGGGACGAGGAAGACCGCGGCGACGCGGCGCGATGTTGCAGCCTGGCATTCATGCAGTGATTCCAGACGACCGGGATGTCTACTCTGCATCAAATGGTCACAATGCGCGAGCGGCATCGGGCCGCGTCCCTATGACACAAAAGCCAAGGCCTCGGCGCATGATTGTTCGATCTTGAGGCTGAGCAGTGGGTCGGCCCGGGTCTTGCCCAGGTTCACGGCGGCAATGGGTTTGCCCTCCCGCGCGGCCGCGGCCGCGAAGCGGTAGCCGGAAAACACCATCAGGGACGATCCCACCACCAGCATGGCGTCCGCGTCGTTCAGCGATGTGACGGCGGCGTCAACGCGATGGCGTGGCACGTTTTCACCGAAGAACACCACGTCCGGCTTCAGGATGCCGCCGCAGGCCGGGCAGGGAGGCACGACGAACTGCGTGAAATCGCGGCCGTCCAGATCGGCGTCGCCGTCCGGCGCATCGCCGGCATCGAGCAAGGCCCAGGCGGGATTGTGTTCCACCAGCGATTGCTGAAACGTGTCGCGGGGCAGGCGCAGGTCGCAGCTCATGCAGCGCACTTCATCCAGTCGTCCATGCAGGTCGATGACGCTTTGATGGCCTGCGGCCTGGTGCAAGCCGTCCACGTTCTGGGTGAGCAGGGTGGTCACGCGTCCCTGCTGTTCCAGTCGCGCCAGTGCGCGGTGGGTGGCATTGGGTTGCGCCCGGCCAAAGCGGCGCCAACCCACCAGGCTGCGTGCCCAGTAACGCTGGCGCGTGGCGGTTTCGCCCATGAAGGCTTGATAGGTCACAGGCTGCGGCCGTTTCCAGCCGCCGTTGGTGTCGCGGTAATCGGGTATGCCCGAATCCGTGCTGCAGCCGGCGCCGGTGAGCACGAACAGGCGTGGATGCGCGTGCACGAACTCGCGCAGGCGCGCGCGGTCTCGCTCGATGCTGGCGGCGCCGGCATCGATGGACAGGTCGAGATCGAGATCAGGCGACGGCACGTTGCTGCAACTCCTCCAGGGCGCTGGCGATGCCGGTGGGATCAGCCACCTGCACCACGCGCGAAGTGTGGTCGACGAAATCCGTATCGGTCTCGTGCGCCCAGGTCACGTGGTAGGGCATGTACACGCCCCAGCCACCGAGCTCCACCACGGGCGCGATGTCCGAGCGCAGCGAATTGCCGACCATGGCGAAACGTGTCGGCGAGAGCTGGAATTCCTCCAGCACGTTGCGATAGGCGCGCTCGTCCTTCTCCGAAACGATCTCGATGCGATGGAACAGGTCGGCCAGCCCGCTGCTGGCGACCTTCTGTTCCTGATGAAACAGGTCGCCCTTGGTGATCAGCACCACACGGTGATGCTGGGCCACGGCTTCCACTGCGGCACGGATGCCCGGCAGCAGATCCACCGGATGCGCAAGGACCTGCTTGCCCAGTTCGATGATTCGGTGCAGATCGGCAGCGCTGATGCGTTGGCCGGTGATGTCGATGGCCGATTCCAGCATCGACAAGGTCATGCCCTTGGCGCCGTAGCCGAACAATTTGATGTTGCGGCGCTCGGTGGCGAGCAGTCGCTCGTGCACGCGTACATCGACMAGATCGATGTACTCGCCCACGATGCGCTCGAACTCACCATGCGCCGACTGGTAATAACCCTCGCTGTGCCACAGCGTGTCGTCACCGTCGAAACCCACCAGCTCTATCACGTGYTCACCCGTCTGCCGTACTGGCCGTGCCAGCGATATGGGGGTGATTTTTCCAGAAAACACGGTGGCTGGTGGCGCTGGCGTCCTGACAAGGCTGAGACGCAGGGACATGAACGCGGCCGGCAGGCGCCGGCCGCGTGATCCGCCATGGGAAGCTCAGCGCCGGGCTTGGGCGTTGGCATCGTTGTTGAGGAAGCCGACCAGCGCGGGAATGGTC
>NZ_JBFTRY010000208.1:0-5633 GCF_056399745.1 Dyella sp. 01N36 | reverse complement strand
CACCACCACGGTGCCATAGGCCTCTTCGCGCGGCGTTTCGCAGAACACAGCCCCCGCCGCTTCCATGCGCCGATAGTCGCGCCAGAAGTCGTCGGTATGCAGCAACAGAAACACGCGACCGCCGGCCTGATCACCCACGCGTGCGGATTGCTCCGGTGACGTCGCCTTCGCCAACAACACACGCGTTTCCGTGGCACCCGGCGGCGCCACCACGACCCAGCGCTTGCCGCCGCCCATATCGGTGTCGTCAATCAGCGTGAAGCCGAGTACGCGCGTGTACCAGTGGATCGCTTCGTCGTAGTCCGCCACGACGAGGGCGATGCTGCCGATGTATTGCTTCACTTCTTGTGTTCCTTTGATGGCGGCCACTCGCCCAACTCGGCCTGCAGTTTTTTGGTCAGCTTGGCGCGGATCAGCCCGTAAGCCGTGCCGATCAGCTCCGACAGTTCCGCGGTGCTGAAACGCTTGGGCTCCACCACCGAAATCCAGCGGGCGCGGGCCAGATAAGGGGCGGCGATCATACCCGGCTGGTCGCTGAGTTCCAGGAAGCGCTCGTCCTCCACCTTGAAGGAGATCCGTCCGCCGTCGGTGGGCATGACCGCAAACATCTTGCCGCCCACGCTGAACACCAGGTCCGCGCCCCATTTGATGTCCCGGGTCACGCCGGGCCAGCCCCCGCAGAGCTTCTCCAGTTGTGCCGGGGTGATGCCTTTGGACGCAGTCGCCATGGATTTCACTCTCTCTCAACGCCGTCACAGGCGTGCTGGCGCATTCTGCCCGGGTCCGGCCCGCTCTCGCAGAATTTCGCGTGCGCTCAGCCATGCGGTGCGACATAGAGTCACCAAGAAGCGCTGCCTTGAAGGCCTTTTGTTCATGTTGCACTGCACACAGTACGGTAAAGTATGGGCATGACTCCCGCCATCGACTACTACTCCAACAGCCGCGCCCTGGTGCCCCTGCGCAGCCCCGAGCGTTTTGCACGCCCGCGCCTGGTGGAGCCGCCCAAGGCGAAAGGCGAGCGGGTGCAGACCCATGATGGTCGCGAGCTGTTCCTGCGCGGTATTGAGCCGGGCGATATGGCCGCCCTCAAGCGCCAGTTCTCGCGCCTGTCGCCGGAAGACATCCGCCGCCGCTTCCTGCACTCGATGGGCGAGCTGCCCGATTCGATGGCCCTGCGCCTGACGAATATCGATCCCGAGCTGGAAACGGCCTTCGTGCTGATGGACGAAACGGTGCAGCCGGCCGAGCTGCGCGGCGTCGGCCGCATCTTTGTGGACGAGTCCGCCAACAGTGCCGAGTTCTCGGTGCTGGTCGAGCATGACTGGGCCCGCCAGGGCCTGGGCGCCCTGCTGATGCAGCGCCTGGTCGACGATTGCCGCAAGCGCGGCCTGAGCGAGATCTGGGGCTATGTGCTGCTGGAAAATCGCCCCATGCTGCAGCTGTGCAAGGAACTGGGCTTCGTGCGCCGCCTGACGCCGGACGAACCCGGCACCGCGCAGATCTCGCTGCAGCTCTGAGGCGCCAGCCGCCCGGGCTTGTCGCGCACCCGGCGCGTGCCCATATAGAGAAGTCCATCCGCCCCGGCTCGTCCGGGGCGGTCGCGTTACACTTGCGCGCTTTCCGGTGTGGCTGGGGATGCTCTGATCAAATGCGCATGGGCGGCATGACTCCATGCGCATTTGATCGGCATCCCTGGCCGCCACGCCTCTGATTGTCGGGTTCGCATGACCAAGTCGATTCCCCACCCTTCCCTGCCCACCAGCCCCAAGCAGCGCCGTTTCTGGACGTCGCCGCACGGCTCCTCGCGCGCCCTGCTGGTCGCCGAAGCCGCGCGCACGCACCAGGGCCTGCTGGTCGCCGTTACGCGCGACACCCAGCGGGCGAGCGCGCTGGAGGACGAGCTGCGCGTGTTTGCGGGCAACCTGCCGGTGCTGCATTTCCCGGACTGGGAAACACTGCCCTACGACGTCTTCAGCCCGCACCCGGACATCGTCTCCCAACGCATCGCCACGCTTTACCAGCTGCCTACCGTGCAGCGCGGCGTGCTGGTGGTGCCGATCGCCACGCTGATGCAGCGCATCGCGCCGCGCAGTCACATCACCGGCGCAGGCCTGGTGATGAAGAAGAGCCAGAAACTGGATCTGGCCGCCGAACAGCGCCGACTGGAAGCAGCCGGCTACCGCAACGTGCCGCAAGTGGCCGAGCCAGGTGATTTTGCCGTACGCGGTGCGCTGATCGACATCTTCCCGATGGGTTCGGCCCAGCCCTACCGCATCGAGCTGTTCGACGACGAAGTGGAATCGATCCGCAGCTTCGATCCGGAAACCCAGCGCTCGCAACAGCAGGTCGACCACATCGAACTGCTGCCGGCGCGCGAATTCCCGCTCACCGAAAACGCCGCCAAGGATTTCCGCACGCGCCTGCGCGAACGCTTCCCGATCGACGTGCGCCGCTGCCCGCTCTATCAGGACATGAAGGAAGGCGTGACGCCGGGCGGCATCGAATACTACCTGCCCATGTTCTTCGAGCAGACCGCGACCTTGTTCGACTATCTCGCCGACAACGCCGTGTTCCTGCTTGGCGAAGGCGCGCTCGAATCGGCCGAACAGTTCTGGACGCAGACCGGCGAGCGCTACGACCAGCGCGCACACGATATCGAACGTCCGGTGCTGCCGCCGGCTGAGTTGTACCTGCCGCCCGAACTGCTGCGCGAACGGCTCAACAAGCGCCTGCGCATCGAAGTGGTGGAAAGCGGCCACGAGCATGCCCTGCCCACCGGCACGCAGCCCGCGCCTGAGCTGCCGCTCAACCGCAAGGGTGAGGAGCCGGGCACGTCGCTGCGCCACTTCCTGTCCAATTATCCGGGACGCGTGCTGATCACCGCCGATTCGGCGGGCCGCCGCGAAGCGCTGATCGAACAACTAGCCGGCGCAGGTCTCAAGCCCGAGACACTCGATGGCTGGCCGGCGTTTCTGGGCAACGACAAGCTGCGTCTTGCCATCACCACGGCAGGACTGGAACAAGGCTTCGCGCTGAACGATCCGGCGCTCACCGTACTCACCGAACGCGAACTGTTCGGCGAGCGCGTGCGCACGGAGCGCAAGCGACGCCGCGGCGCGGCGCGCGATCCGGAAAGCATCATCCGCGATCTCACCGAGCTGACCATCGGCGCGCCCATTGTCCACGTCGATCACGGCGTGGGTCGCTACCAGGGCCTGGTCTCGATGGAACTGGGAGGCATGGACGGCGAGTTCCTCATCATCGAATACGCCAAGGGCGACAAGCTCTACGTGCCGGTGGCGCAGCTGGGTCTGGTCAGCCGCTATACCGGTACCGCGCCGGAACTGGCGCCGCTGCATTCGCTGGGCGGCGATGCGTGGGAACGTGCGCGCAGGAAAGCTGCAGAGAAAGTACGCGACGTGGCCGCCGAACTGCTCGGCATCTATGCGCAACGCGAAGCACGCGGCGGCGAATCGATGCCGATCGATCGACAGATGGTGGAAGAGTTCGGCGCCACCTTCCCGTTCGAAGAGACACCCGACCAACAGCAGGCGATCGACTCCGTGCTGCACGATCTGGCCGCGCCACGCGCGATGGATCGCGTGATCTGCGGCGACGTGGGTTTCGGCAAGACCGAGGTCGCACTGCGTGCCGCCTTTGCCGCCGCCACGGCCGGCCGCCAGGTCGCGGTGCTGGTGCCCACCACCCTGCTCGCCCAGCAGCACTACCGCAACTTCGCCGACCGTTTTGCCGACTGGCCGGTCAAGGTCGACGTGCTGTCGCGCTTCAAGTCGGGCAAGGAAGTCAACGACGCACTCAAGCGCCTCGCCGACGGACAGATCGACGTGATCGTGGGTACGCACAAGCTGCTCGCGCCGGAGATCAAGTTCAAGAATCTCGGCCTGGTCATCGTCGACGAAGAGCAGCGCTTTGGTGTGCGCCAGAAAGAACAGCTGAAGAAGCTGCGTGCCGAAGTCGACCTGCTCACCATGACGGCCACGCCGATCCCGCGCACGCTCAATATGGCGATGGCCGGCTTGCGCGACCTGTCGCTGATCGCCACGCCGCCGGCCCATCGCACGGCCGTGCGCACCTTTGTTGCGCAATGGGAACCGGCACTCGCGCGCGAAGCATTCCAGCGCGAACTGCAGCGCGGCGGCCAGGTGTACTTCCTGCACAACGAGGTCGACACCATCGAGCGCGCCGCGCGCGAAGTGCAGGAGCTGATCCCCGAGGCACGCATCGGCGTAGCCCACGGCCAGCTTCCCGAACGCGAACTCGAACGGGTGATGGCGGATTTCCACCGCCAGCGCTTCAACGTGCTGGTGTGCACCACCATCATCGAAACCGGCATCGACATCCCCACCGCCAACACCATCATCATCAACCGCGCCGACCGCTTCGGCCTCGCGCAGCTGCATCAGCTGCGCGGACGCGTGGGCCGCTCGCATCACCGCGCGTATGCCTACCTCGTGGTCCCCGATCGCAAGGCGATGACGGCCGATGCCGAGAAGCGCCTTGAAGCGATCGCTTCGCTGGAAGAACTGGGCGCGGGCTTCACGCTTGCCACGCACGACCTGGAAATCCGCGGTGCCGGTGAGTTGCTGGGCGACGAGCAGTCCGGCCAGATCCAGGAAATCGGTTTTGGTCTATACACCGAGCTGCTGGAACGCGCCGTGCGCGCACTGAAGTCCGGCAAGGTGCCCGACTTCGATCTCAGCAGCGAACACGAAACGGAAGTTGAACTGCACCTGCCGGCGCTGATTCCCGATGACTACCTGCCCGATGTACACACCCGCCTGACGCTCTACAAGCGCATCGCCAGCGCCCGCAACGACGACCACCTGCGCGACCTGCAAGTGGAAATGATCGACCGCTTCGGCCTGCTGCCCGACCCCGCCAAGCAACTGTTCGCCATCGCCCAACTCAAGCTGATGGCAACCCCGCTAGGCATCCGCAAACTCGACTTCGGCGCCAATGGCGGACGCATCGTTTTCCGCGACAAGCCGGAAGTCGACCCCATGGCCATCATTCGCCTGATCCAGGGGCTGCCGCGCGTTTACAAGCTCGATGGCCAGGACAAGCTGAAGGTAAACCTGGAGCTGCCGGGGGCGACAGAGCGCATTCGCTCGGCGCATGAGGTATTGGTGCAGCTGGGAGCGCGCAGGCCGAACTGAAAGCCCGCGCGCTTTTCTCGCGACCTTCGATGAGCGCAGCGCGGACAACTCGCGCTGGTCTGTGGGAGCGCACCCTGTGCGCGACAGCCATGCTGCGGTGTACCGCTCCGTAGGKTTGTCGCGCACAGGGTGCGCTCCCACAAAGAGCCGACCGCAACTCCAGGTCCACGCCCCACGGCGTGCGCGCTCCCTTGTAGGAGCGGACTTGTGCGCGACCGCGGAGCGTGGGTGTATCGCTCCGTAGGCTGGTCGCGCACAAGTGCGCTCCTACAAAAAGACACCCGGCAAGACAAGCGTTGTTTTTCTCTTGATCCGGCTTTTGGCTCTACCCCCGGGGTCCCCGTATGACGCGGCGGGCGGGTGGAGGAAAGCCCGCAGGGTGGCCGCATGGATGCGGCCAGTTTTTCGACAGGACAGGGATGTCCTGTCGAAAAACCCCGTAACCCGCACGCGCAC
>NZ_JBFTRY010000207.1:0-5652 GCF_056399745.1 Dyella sp. 01N36 | reverse complement strand
GCGCACAGGCGCGCCCATTCGATATCGGGCTGGCGCACCAGATCCTCGAGGAAGACGAAGTGGTGGTTGGCCCGGCCGATGTGCTGGCTGTGGATGTCCATGGCCCGGTTCCAGCGGCGCGCCCAGTGCACGGTGCCGCCGCCGAAGGCGTCGTCGTTCTCGAAGCGCAGATAGACGTCGGCCAGYGAGGCCAGTACGTCCATGCCGCGGCGTACCACGTGGACAAAGCGCGCGTCCGGCGCCAGGGTTTCGATCTCGGGGATGTAGAGCAGGTGATTGGGTGTCTTCTCCAGCCACATCGATCGCCCGGCCATCACCGCCGAGCGGTCCAGGAGTGCTAGAAACTGCCCGGAAAGCGTGCGCCAGTGGTAGGCGGAGGGCATGGCTGGGCGAGCGCCCGCCAGCTGCACGTGCAAGGCGACAAAGGTCTCGCGGATGTGCCGGCGGGTCAGGCCCAGCGACTGGCGCCAGCGGCGGCGGCGCGGCTGCACGCGGGCATCGCCCCAGCGCCAGGCCAGATCGCCGTGCAGTTGTTCGAAGAACGCCGTTTCCGGCAGCGTATAGATCGCAGGGTGGCGCGCCAGCAAAGCCTGGACAATGGTGGTCCCGGAACGTGGGCAACCCACGACAAAGGTTCGCCGCATGGCGCTGTCTCCCTGAACAATGGCCGTGACCTGCCGGCCAATGACGGTGAATAACGCGTGATTTCTCGTTGCGTTGACTAAAAATACAGCTTCCCGTAAGGAAAAAGCGACTGTTTTTTCACTCTTGTCTGTTGGGAAGGCAGGCCAGCGGGCAAACTTGCCATCCTCGGCCCCCTACGCATCAGGACCACGCCCATGTACGCACTGACCTTCGACCGCTTCGGCCCCGCCGAGGTACTGCGCTGGACCGAGCGCCCGGACCCCACCCCGGGACCAGATCAGGTGCTGGTCCGCATGCATAGCGTTGGCCTCAATTTCGCCGACGTTTACCGCCGCAACGGCAATTACCACCTCAGCGGCTCAGCGCCATGGGTGCTGGGATACGAGGGTGCGGGCGTGGTCGAAACCCCCATGCCGGGCGATACCCAGTTCCCGGCAGGCACGCGGGTAGGCTTTGCCGATATGCCCCACGCCAACGCCGAGCTGGTGGCGGTGGACCGTGATCGCCTGATCCCCCTGCCGGCGGATATCGACGCCGATACGGCGGCTGCCGTACTGCTGCAGGGGTTGACCGCCCAATACCTGGTTACCGACAGCTTTGTGGTGCGGCCGGGCGACGTCGCCGTGGTGCATGCCGCCGCCGGCGGCGTCGGGCTGCTGCTGGTGCAGATGCTCAAGGCGCTCGGCGCGGTGGTGCTGGGCATCGCCTCCAGCGAGGCCAAGCGCGATGCGGTGATAGGCGCAGGCGCCGATGTGGCCGTGGGCTACGACGATTGGGTGGATGCCACCCGTTCGCTCACCGGCGGGCATGGCGCCAACGTGGTCTACGATTCGGTGGGTCGCACCCTTGCCGACAGCATGGCCGTCGCCCGCATCGGCGGCACCGTGGTGTTCTACGGCATGGCGGCGGGCGATCCCGACCCGGTCGATCCGCGGCTGTTGATGGACCGCTCGCTCACCCTGACGGGCGGCGACCTGTGGAACGTGTTGACCGGCCCGGCCGAGCGACGCCGGCGTGCTGCGGCGCTGTTCCAGCAGATCAGGCAGGGCAGCGTGAAACCGCAGATTGCGGCGCGCATCCCGCTACGCGATGGTGCCCGCGCACATGAATTTCTGGAAAGCCGCGCCGCCATCGGCAAGGTGCTGCTGACGCTTTGAGCGCCACTCAAAAACGATCGGTGTTCTCGTTGTCTTCCACCGGCAGCACCTGGTGGAACACCCCGTAGTCGATATGGCTGACGCCTTGATCGTCGTCGTGCACCAGGTCGATATAGCGATGATTCCAGCGCCACTCGCGATGGCTCCACTGGTGCCGGGCAAGCATCGATTGCGCGGTGGTTTCGTCGATGCCCTCGATGCACAGCATCAGGGTGGCTTCGGTCGTCGCCAGTTCCTCCTGGCTCATGCCGTACAAGGGGCTGTCTTCGTCGATCACATGCATCAGGCTCCAGCTCAGCGTGAACACCGGGTGCCGGTCGCGCAGGAGCTTGAGGTCATGAATCCGGCGCAGGCGAAAGCCCTCGGGTGAGGTTTCGCGCAGCAGCAAATGCAGTTTGGCGGAGGCTTCGGCGATCACGTTCTGGCGCGCGTTTGCCGCGCGTATCATCAGCGTGCTCTGCCCATGCACCTGGCGGATCACCGGGTGATTGGCAAACAGCATCTTGGCGCGCGGTCGCGAGAAGCGCGAAAACACGATGCCGGTGACCAAGGCGATGCTCAACATGCCGGCGAAGATCTCCACCGTCGCCACGATGTGCGCGTACATCGTTTGCGGATGCATGTCGCCGTAGCCCACCGTCGCCAGCGTTTCCACGCTGAAAAAGAACGCACCGGCGAAATTGCGCGGAAACTGGTTGGCGATGGCGTGGTCGCCCAGCTGGTAGAGCGCGGCGAACACGGTGTTGAGGGCCAGGAATCCCGCCGCTGCCAGCGCGAAAAACGTGGGCCAGCGGATATTGAGGGCGAAATGGTAGATATCGTCCCAGATGCGCTGGGTCAGACCTTCGCTGACGAACGGCCGTCCGCCGATCTGGATCGTGCGTGGACGATTGAGCCATTGGCGAAACCAAACGAACATGGAGCCATACCTGGCGGTGAGGGGCGTGGCGATTCTATCGCGGCGTGCGCGCTTCAAGCGCATCGCGCCAGGTCAGGAACAGGCGCAGGTCCAGTTCCTGCTGGTGATAGTCCGGCTGCATGTATTCGCACAGCTGGTAGAACGCCTTGTTGTGCTCGGTTTCCTTCAGGTGCGCCAGTTCGTGCACCACGATCATTTTGAGGAACTCCGGCGGCGTATCGCGGAACAGCGAGGCGATGCGGATTTCCTTGCGCGCCTTCATGCGGCCGCCGTGCACGTGCGATATCGCCGTGTGCATGCCCAGCGCCTTGCTGATGACATCGAGCTTGCTGTCGTACCACACGCGGTCGATGCCGGGCGCATTGCGCAGGTGCTCCTGGCGCAGGGCATTGGTATAGGCATACAGCGCCTTGTCGCTCTGCACCTCGTGGCGGCCCGGGTGGCGCTGTTGCAGATACGTGCCGAGCTCATCGCGGTCGATCAGCTGGCGCACCTTGTCCAGCAGCGCCGGCGGATAGCCGCCGAGGTACTTCAGCGCCGTCATGCCGCGGGCGGTTCGTCGTCAAAGCCGGTATAGCCTTCCGGGAACACCGGCGTGCCGTCCTCTTCCAGCGACTCGATGGCGGCGAGTGCCTTGTCGGCGGCGGCTTCCGCCAGCGCCTGTTCGCGGAAGCTGCGGTTCTCGCAGATGGCGAAATACACCGGAAAACCGCTGCGTTCGCGCGGCGTGACAACGATGCAGGCGGTGTAGCGCGAGCCCTCGGCAATCGCCGTGGTGTGGACCGCGTAGTGGTCGAAGAGGCGTTCGGACATGTCGGTATTCCACCAGGTAGGACGCTCATTTTAACCGGGTGGCTGTGCCACCATGCGCGCCATGTCCAAATCCGTGCCCCGTCTCGTCCTCGACACCAATGTCGCGCTCGATCTTTTCGTGTTCCGCGATCCTGCCTGCGAGCGCCTCAGCGCCGCGCTGGCACAGGGTCTCGTGGTCGTGGTGGTGGATGAGCCTTGCCGCGAGGAATGGCAGGCAGTGCTGGGTTATCCGCAGTTTGGCCTCGGCGAGGAGGCCCGCCGGCAGGCCATGGCGGCGTTCGACCTTGCGGTGTCGCTGCTGCCGGCGGCAGCCATGACGCCACGCCCCGAGGTGAAGCTGCCGCGCTGCGCTGATCCGGACGACCAGAAGTTCCTCGAGCTGGCGCTGGCATCAGGTGCCGAGTGCCTGCTGAGCAAGGACAAAGCGTTGCTGCAGCTGGCCCGGCGCACGGCACGCGAGGGCTGGTTCCTCATTCTGTGCCCTTCGGCATGGGAACCACCGGTGACCTGAGCGTACGATTCACAACCGATTGATCGCCCATTGGCGATGCTAACTATCCAAGATGGAGTCCGCTGATGAAGATCATGCAGAACGCAGCAAGTGCAGTGTGGGTGGCCTTGGGCCTGGTGGCCCTGACCGGCTGCGGCGTGACCAACGACCATGACAAGGTCATCAAGGACGTGGTGTCCAATCGGCAGTTCCTCTACCAGACGCCGGGCGACGGCAATGCCACGCTGCAGATCGTGCGCAGCAACGGTTACTTCGGCGGCGGTTGCTCCAGCCAGGTGCTGGTCGACGACAAATTTGCCGCGCAGCTGGAGACCGGCGAGCAGGCCACGTTCTATCTGCCCAGCGGCGCCCACACCGTATCGCTGCGCAACTCCGGCGCGTGCCACAAGGCGGGCGACAATGCGCACGTCGACACCAACCTGGCCCCCGGCGAAACCGCGCTGGTGGAAGTGAACAAGTGGGGTTCGTCGCTGTCGCTGGCCAAGCGCTGAGCGATAGTCAGGACAGGGGAGTCGAGGAGGGCGCCATGCTCGATCAAGTCTTCATCCACTGCCCCTACTGCGGCGAAGCCATCGAGATCCTCGTCGATGGCTCCGTCGACAGCCAGCATTACATCGAGGACTGCCAGGTCTGCTGCCGTCCGATCAATATCAGCGTAAGCGTTGATGAGGAAGGCGATCCGCAGGTCAGCGTCGCCTCCGAAAACGAAGGCTGACGCGCTCAGGCCAGCGCGGTCGAGTCGAGCACGTCCACGCCGAGGTTCTCGAAGCGCAGGCGTGTGGGGATATCGGTCTCGGGCGACACCGGCCGGGTGAGATCCCACAGCACGTGCGTGCGATAACCCAGTTCCACCGCATCTTGCGCGGTCCACAGCACGCAGACGTCGCGCGCCAGCCCGCAGACATAGACCTCATCCACCCCTTGTTCGCGCAGCCAGCTGTGCAACGCAGTGGATGGACGCTTGCCGTGCGGCCCGTGGTTTTCGCGAAAGCCGCTATACGAATCCACGCGGGGATCGTCACCCTTGCGGATCACCGTATCCACCGGGGACCAGTCGATCGACGGATGCAGCGCCGCGCCCGGCGTTTCCTGCACGCAGTGCGGCGGCCACAGCGTCTGCGCATGTCCATACAGCGGAATGCGGTCGAACGGCGCGCGTCCGGGGTGTGAGGTGGCGAACGAGACGTGGCCCTTGGGGTGCCAGTCCTGGGTGGCCACCACATGCTCGAAGACATCCCGCTTCAGCAGCTGGTCGATGCCCGGAACAATGGCGTCCCCCTCGTGGCAGGCGAGCGCGCCGCCGGGCATGAAGTCCGGTTGCACGTCGACCAGGATCAGGGCGGCGCGGCGGCTGATAGCTGGGCTCATAGGGATGGGCTCATGGTCGCGTCGAGTCTCGCAAAAGGTTGCGCCGGAAAGTCTAGTGGGCTGGAGGGGGGCGTGGTGTGACGCGTTCGACGGGGGATTTGTCATCCATATGGAGCGTTCAGGCTGAAAATCACCCCACCCCAGACGATGGTATGGCCCGGCGGGGACGTCGTCGCAGGCATAATGAGCCCACGGCAACCGATAGGGACCAGAGGCATGTTTTTTGACCAGTCGTGGAT
>NZ_JBFTRY010000206.1:0-5790 GCF_056399745.1 Dyella sp. 01N36 | reverse complement strand
TAGGTGTCGTTGGGCTCTTTGCTGCCCTCGCTGGCCATCCTGCTGGTGCTGTCCTCGCACGCGGCACCGCAGCCGCAGTTCGCCCGCGTGCTGTCGCTGGCGCCGGTGCTTTTCTTTGCGTTCCGCCATGGCTGGCGTGGGGCGAGTCTGGCCATGCTGATCTCCAGCCTCGGCATGACCCTGGTCGATCACCTCTCCGGTCATGGCTCGCCCGGCGCACCCGGCGAACTATTCCTGGCGGTGGCCGGCACCGGCGCGCTGATGCTCGGCTCGGCGACCGATGCGCTACGCCGCAGCAGCGAGCGGGTGGCGGAGCAGAACGTCTATCTCGCCGCCGTGAACCGCCGCCTGGATCACCTCGCACGGCAGCTGCGCGACGCCGCCCGCGGCAACCTGCGTACCGAAGAAAACCAGCGCCGCCACATGGCCGCCGAGCTGCACGACGAGCTGGGCCAGAACCTCACGGCCATCCAGACGCACCTCAAGCTGGCGCAATCGCGGCTGGCGCAAGCGGGCATGGACGATATCGGCGTGTCGATCAACGCCATCCTCGGCCATATGCGTCGCGCCCTGCACCGTCTGCTGGACGATCTACGGCCCGCCGTGCTCGACGAATTCGGCCTGTTGCGCGCGCTGGACGAAGGCCCGATCCGCGACCTGCTCAACGCCGCTGGCGTGGCCTATCGCACCGAACTGCACGGCGACCCGCGCCTGCTCGACGACGACACCCGCACCGTGGTCTATCGCCTGGTGCAGGAAAGCGCCACCAATGCCGTGAAGCACGCCCATGCCGACACCTTCCAGCTGCGCCTGCGCATCGGCGAGCGCCAGGGCGTGGCACTGGCCCTGCTGGACATCCGGGACAACGGGATCGGCCTGCCGGCCCGCATGCCCCGGGGCGGCCGTGGCATGCAGGGCATGCGCGACCGGGTGACTTCACTGGGTGGGCTGTTCCGGGTCCGGCCGGAGGCCCAGGGCGTTCATCTTCGAATATTGTTGCGCAGCAACACACAAACTGGTGACGTAGCTCGCACTTAGGATCGTTACATAGGAAATTTTCCGATACCCGAGGTGTGAAGGGTTCGTTACGCTGGATTCATCGATGTGGGGGAGCCACCATCGCAAGATGGTGAGCCATGCCAACCGTGGGGACGGTGGGCATGAAGAACGGCAGGATGCCGTTCCGCCGAAATCGGTGGCAAAACCGGGACGCGCGAGCAACTCGCCCTCCTAGGAGCCATCCGGTATCGGATAAGCCGCCGGGCGGACAGGAGTCCTCCCGCGGCTTTTTTTATGGGCGAAGCTTTTGTATCTCGCCCGCCGGAGCACGAAAAAGGCCGGCAACGTCTCCGTCACCGGCCTTCTGGACACCGCACGCCTTGGCTTACTTGCTGCCCTTCTTGGGGCGCACGTACAGCACCAGGCTGTGATCCTCGATCACGTAGCCGTGGCGGGCGGCGATCTCGGCCTGCAGGCGCTCGATCTCCTCGCTCACGAACTCGATGACCTTTCCGCTGTCCACATCGATCATGTGGTCATGATGCTTGCCGCGATCCAGCTCGTAGACGGCCTGCCCGCCCTCGAAGTTGTGCTTGACGACGATGCCGGCCGCCTCGAACTGGGTCAGCACCCGGTAGACGGTGGCCAGGCCGATGTCTTCCTGGTGGGCCAGCAGGCGTTTGTAGATGTCTTCGGCGGTGAGATGGTGAGCTTCCTCATCCTCGAAGATCTGCAGAATACGCATGCGGGGGTGGGTCACCTTCAGCCCGGCTTTGCGCAGTTCTTTCGTTTCCTGTTCCATAGCAAACTCCACGCACACGGCGCTACGAGGCCGTTAGTGTATCATCCGACACCTTTACGATCCGGACGCAACACGCATGCATAAGCTGATTCGCACGCTGGGTTTTGCCATGCTGGCCCTTTCGCTGGCCAGCTGCCGTCTTATCTATACCCCCGACGTGCAACAGGGCAACCTGCTCGACAAGAAAACCGTGGATCAGCTGCAGCCCGGCATGACCAAGCGCCAGGTGCTGGTGCTGATGGGTTCGCCCTCGGTCAACTCGCCCTTCAGCCAGAACGAATGGAATTACGTCTCCACCCAGCAGCACCGCGGTGGCGACATCAAGGTGCGTTCGCTCAAGCTCACCTTCAATAACGACGTGCTGGTGCGCACCGAGGGCGACTTCTTCGCCGAAGACGCGCAGAAGCTGGTCAACGACACCAAGAAGTACCACGCCAGCTACCCAGTGGACGAAACCAAGGGCGACAAGTCGACCGGCGGTGGCGACAAGGGCGGCGACGGCGGCGGCAACAACGGCGGCAACGACGGTCACTAAGACCCGCCGGCCGGCGTCAGCCCTCGTGGGCGCGGCGCCGGCGTGCTTCTTTCGGATCGATGGTGAGCGGCCGGTAGATTTCCACCCGGTCGCCCTCGCCCACCACGTGCTCCGGTCCCACCTTGCGGGAAAAAATGCCCAGTCGGGCCGGATCCACGACCAGTCCCGGAATGTCCTGGACGATGCCCGAAGCTTCGATGGCCTGCGCCACGGTACTGCCTGAGGGCAAGCTCACCTTGCGCAGCCAGCGGCGCGAGGGTTCGGCAAAGACCACCTCGACGGTGACCTGCTCAGCCATAAGTGCGCTCCGCCTCGCGGCAGAAGTCGTCCACCATGCGGCTGGCCAGCCCCTGAAATCCAAGCTTGATGGCCGCACCACCAAGCTTGCCTGCGTAGTCGAAATCCAGCGCGAACGAAATCTTGCAGCCGGCATCGCCCAGCGCGATGAACTCCCATAGCCCATCCAGGCTGCGGAACGGTCCATCGACCAGGCTCATATGCAGACGGCTGGGACGCACCGTGGTATTGCGCGTGGTAAAGCTCTGGCGAAACCCCATGTACTTGAGATCCAGGCGCGCCACCAGCACATCCTCGCCACGCTCCAGCACCTGAGCGTCGACACACCAGGGGAAGCGCTTTGGGTATGCTTCAACGTCATTGACCAGATTGAACATCTGGTCCGGCGAATATCGCACCAGGGCGCTGCGGCGGATTTCGATCACTTCAGCCTCTTCTTGAGCATCATCTTCAGTCCCTCCACGGACGGGACCATCATCAGGGCAATGAGCCCGAAGTTTAACGGACATGGCCAAGCCTAAGGACAAAGACAAAAGCTCGGGCGGCACCATTGCGCTGAACAAACGCGCACGCCACGAGTACCACATCGACCAACGCTTCGAGGCGGGACTCGAGCTGCAAGGCTGGGAAGTCAAATCGCTGCGCGCCGGCCGCATCAACTTCGGCGACAGCTATGCGGTGGTGTTGCGCAGCGAGATTTTCCTGGTCGGCTGCTCGATTCCGCCGCTGATCAGCGCATCCACGCACGTGGTGGCGAACGATCGCCGCACACGCAAAGTACTGCTGCATCGCGAGGAAATCGACACGCTGATCGGCGCGGTCGAGCGCAAGGGTTACACCCTCATCCCCATGGCCCTGTATTGGAAGGGCAACAAGGTCAAGGTGGAAATCGGCCTGGCCAAGGGCAAGCAGGCGCACGACAAGCGCGATGCTGAAAAGGAACGCGACTGGCAGCGCGAAAAGCAGCGCACCATGCGTTCGCACAACAAGCTAGCCTGACATCCGCCGCCACGAGCCAGGCTCGCCTTCGGATAGTCCCACCACGTCGTCGCGCAGCGACATGTTCATGGCATCCACCGAGGTGCCAAAGCCAAAGCGCTCATAGATGCAGTGCGCGGCGCCGGTGGAGTGCAGGTTGAGCGAATCGATGTCCTGCGCCCTTGCCGTCGCGCCGACGGCGGCGAGCAAGGCAGTCGCCAAGCCCTGGCGCCGGTGCGTGTGCTTGACGAACATGTTCAGCACGTACCAGCCCACGCCCTGGCGGAAATACGCCGATGGCAGATGCGTATACGGGTGCACCATCACGCAACCGGCCGCCCGCCCTTCCACTTCGGCGAGCCAGGCCAACAAACGGCCCTCGGGCATGGCCTCTTCGATCCAGCCGCGCAAATGATCGGCAAAGCCCTCCGGCAGTTGCTGCTTGAGCTCTTCCTCCAGAAAGGCGCAACGCAAATCCGTCAACACGCCTGCATCGTGCAGCACCGCCTGACGTATCCGGACCATGGCCGTTCCTTTGGGTGGTGAGGGGCAAACCATAGCGGCGTCGTGCCAGCTTGTAGAAATGCCTTCTGCCTACATATACTGGCTGACCAGTTACTGTTTCAGTTTCCCCGGGGGTGTCATGGCTTCGACGGGGGTAGTGAGATAGCTTGGTGCATGCCGAGGGGGCAGCTTTCCTCGTTAATCCAGCCGCAAACTTATAGTTGCCAACGACGACAACTACGCTCTGGCCGCTTAAGGCCTAGCCCCGAACCCACTTGTGCTCGTGCTCGTGGATGTAGGGTCATTATCACGAGATCGCCCGAAGCTGCCGCCTGTCGGTAAGGGCTAAATCAAGCAGGCTGGTCCTTCGATGCGCTTCGCACGCTGTGCTGTCGCGGGATGAGATCTAACGGCGAGCTAAGCATGTAGTACCGGGCGTCAAACGCCTTCGGACGCGGGTTCGACTCCCGCCACCTCCACCAATACGGAAAGGCCCGGCGAGTGATCGCCGGGCTTTTTTGTTGGCGGACGACGTATATTCATGCCGTCCCAACCCAACGAGTCGAGGTGCATTCATGACGATGGCCACTGACCTGCGCGTGCGTACCTTGGGAAAGGTGGTCGTTTCCGCCGTCATGTTCTGCACCGCCACCCTCACCCTGATCGCGGTCACCCAGGATGGGCACCTGCCCCAACTCCTGCAGTCGAACATCGGATCCATCGGCGTCTACGTCCTGCTGATGGTCTTCTGCGGCTACCTGGTCAGGACCTGCTGGAAGAGAGAAGAGGCCGTGGGCGCGGCTGACGCTTCGCTGTGGCGGGTAGTTGCCACGTTCTTCAGCGCCTTGGCCTTGCTGATGTTTCTGGTGGCGCTTGCCTACTATGCGTGGGCTGCGCGGTAGGAGTTGGCGCGACTGGCACAAGGTGCTTAGTAAGAAAGGCGCCCTGCGCCCAACTCACCATGAGGAAAAGCCCAGCGAGTGATCGCCGGGCTTTTTCTTTGCGAAGAAATCATTCGATCGACGTGGACCCGCATCGCTCTTTCTTGCGCCTCTTCTTCTGACGCGGATCAGAGGGAACCCTGATTGAAAGTACCTGTCTAATCTGCCTTGTCACAACACGCGCTGACGGCATGCGCCTGTTTCGTTCCGTCATTGGCGTGGTAGGGGTGTAATGAAGCGTTCCGGGCAAGTGCGACATCGACAGCAGGGAGATAGTGCGCGCGGCCTGGCATTACTCGACAGCGAAACACGTGAAAGCCTGGGGCGCAGACGCTGGCGACAGCCGCCTCTGACGCGCCCCACCCTGGTGCTGGCGCTGACCTTGGTGTGCGTACTGCACGCCTTGTTTGCACTGGCGCTGTGGTTCGAGATGCAACCCAAGGCGCAGCATGCGGAGCGGGTGAATGTCGATAACGAGAAGGCGCTGATCGTGCGTCTGATCGATCGTCCCAAAGCGCCGCGCCCCGCGCAGCCACCGGAGCCGCCCGCGCTGCCGCAAAACCTGGCGCCGCCGCAGCCGGTGTTGGCTGCCCGCGTTCCTCCGGTCACTCACGAAAAGCCTCGTCGTGACGCCATGGTGGTGCAGGATCATTCGCCTGCTCCTGCGCCGACGACTTCCGTCGCCACGCCGTCCGCCACAAGCTTGTTCGCGAAGGATGGCTCCGTGCATCTGC
>NZ_JBFTRY010000205.1:0-5837 GCF_056399745.1 Dyella sp. 01N36 | reverse complement strand
CGCCAGGATCCGGCCAAGGATCAGCAACGACTGCTGCAGGTGCTGCCGTTCTGGCGCGATTACCTCAAGCATCGCGCCGCCGGTACCGAAGCGCTGGATGAACTGCGCTGGCTGATCGAAGAGTGGCGCGTGTCGCTGTTCGCGCAGGAGTTGAAGACGGCCGAGMCGGTCTCGGCCAAGCGCCTGATGCGCGCGCTGGAAAACCTCGCCTGAGTCATCATTTGTGGGAGCGCACCCTGTGCGCGACGCGTGAACATCGCCACGCCAATCGCGCACAGGGTGCGCTCCTACAGGCGAGATTTACTTCACGCGACTCATCGGCGCAGTGTCATTGCAACCGTCCACCGCCGCCATCCAGTTGCCCATCAGCGAGCGGCGGATGGCGATCTTCGGATTCTCGCTGGACATGCAGGACACGCGGGTGCTGTCGCTCTGCTGCCACACCTGGTTGTTGTCGAGGGTGACCTGGGTATGGCCGGTAAAGCCCGTGAACGAACCCTGCACATGCGCCTGCACCGGGCCGGCTTTTTCGGTGGTGGGATAGAACACCGGCTTGCCGCTCTGGTCGACCACCTTGGTCACGACCTTGCCGTGTCCGCTCAGCCAGTTGTCGAGGTTGCTCAGTTCATCCGGCGACAGTTTGTCCAGGCCCGCCGCCTTGAATTCCTCCGGCGACATGCGCTGCTGCAGCGGTACGTACTGGTCGGCAGCGAAAGCGACGGAGGGAACGGCGAGAGCGACACTCATCAGCAACAGCAGCGAACGGGCCAGACGCATGGGGTAGTCCTCTAGGGGCAAGGGGTGAAGCGTTGCTGGCGCAGCATACACGGCATGAATCGCCGGTTCATGCAGGCGCCGGGAAACCAGGGTGACTGCACTAGGGACGCTCTGGCCTATTGCACATGGGCGTCACCGTCTCTGTCTGCCCGCAGATGGGTGTTGCGACGACGAAGGCAGGCTGGTGGCCTGTCGAGTCGGCGCGACGCACAGCTGCGGGCAGACAGAGACGGCCCTCCGGGTGATCTCCAGAGCGTCCCTAGAATAGCCGCATGGTTCAAGCCGTCCTCCATGCAAGCTCGGGTCTCGCCGAGTGGCGCGAACGCGCCGGCAGCGTGCCGCCCGTGCTGGGCGAGGCGCTGGACACGTGCGCGGTGCTGCCCATGAACCAGGCCGAATGCGTCGACGTGCTGGAGCTGCTGGCCATGCTGGGCTGCGATGCCCAGACCCAGGCCGCCGCCCTCTGGTTCGAGGTGTCGCGGATCGATCCGGCCCTGTGGGCCTTGCGCGAGGCCGGGCTGCCGCCCGAGCTGCAACGGCTGGTCAGCGGCCAGCTCGCCGCGGAAAAAGTATGGGCGCTGCATGCCCAGCACGGCACCGACCGTGGCGCCGAAGGGCTGCGCCGCCTGTTGCTGGCGATCATCCGTGACTTGCGCGTGGTGTTCATCCTGCTGGCACGCCAGCTGGCGCACATGCGCGCGGCGAGCAGCCTGCCGGACAACGAGCGCCAGGAGCTGGCGCGCCTCACGCAGGACATCCACGCACCGCTGGCCAATCGCCTCGGTATCTGGCAGTTGAAGTGGGAGCTGGAGGATCTGGGCTTCCGCTACCTGCAACCGGAAACCTACAAGCGCATTGCGCGGCTATTGGACGAACGTCGCGTCGATCGCGAAGACTTCATCCGAGAATCGCTGGATGCATTGCAGGGCTCGCTGGCGGCGGCCGGCATCCGCGCCGAACTCGCCGGCCGGCCGAAACACATCTATTCGATCTGGAAGAAGATGCAGCGTAAGGCGCTGGAGTTCTCCGATCTCTACGACATCCGCGCCATTCGCGTGCTGGTGGATTCGGTTGGCGATTGCTACGGCGCGCTCGGCGTGGTGCATACGCTGTGGCCGCATCTGCCGGGTGAGTTCGACGATTACATCGCGCGCCCCAAGGGCAACGACTATCGCTCGCTGCATACGGCGGTGATCGGGCCGCGCGGCAAGACGCTGGAAGTGCAGATCCGCACGCACGAGATGCACCGCATCAACGAGCTTGGCGTGGCCGCGCACTGGCGCTACAAGGAAGGCGGCGCCGGCGACAGCGAGTTCGAGGCGAAGATCGCCTGGATGCGCCGCCTGCTGGAACCGCGTCCGGACAGCGAAGGCGATCTGGCCGCCGAACTGCATACCGAGTTGCTGGAAGATCGCGTCTACGTGCTCACGCCCAAGGGCGAAGTGGTAGACCTGCCTCACGGCGCCACGGTGCTGGATTTCGCTTATCACGTGCACACCGAGGTGGGTCATCGCTGCCGCGGGGCCAAGGTCAACGGACGGATCGTGCCGCTGACGTTCCAGCCTTCCAGTGGCGATCGCATCGAGGTGCTGACGGCGAAAGTGGCCGAGCCCAGTCGTGACTGGCTGTCCTCGCATCACGGTTATCTGCATACCTCGCGCGCCAAGGAAAAAGTGCGCACGTGGTTCCGTCGCATTGCGCACGATGCCAATCTCGCCGCCGGGCGTGCGATCTTCGAAAAGGAGATCAAGCGGCTTGCGCTGCCCGCAGCGGACCTGGGCAAGTTGCCCGCGCATTTCCATCTGAAGACGCACGACGAATTACTGGTGGCGCTGGCGCTCGGCGACGTGGCGCCTGGCCAGATCGCACGCGTGTTGCAAGAAGCGGCAGCGCCACCGCCTGCCGCGCCGCCGCCCTCGGCTGCCGCGCAGGCAAGGCAGGCGCTGCGCGATCACAGCGCGCTGAGCATCGAGGGTGTCGGCAACCTGCTCACCACGCTTGCACGCTGCTGCCAGCCATTGCCCGGTGATCCGGTGCGCGGCTTT
This sequence comes from Dyella sp. 01N36, assembly GCF_056399745.1. Classification (NCBI taxonomy): domain Bacteria; kingdom Pseudomonadati; phylum Pseudomonadota; class Gammaproteobacteria; order Lysobacterales; family Rhodanobacteraceae; genus Dyella; species Dyella sp. 01N36. The sequence continues at coordinate 3,015 of NZ_JBFTRY010000205.1, read as the reverse complement.
GTGACGCGCGGCCGCGGCGTGTCCGTGCATCGTGCCGATTGCGCCAGCCTGGCACGGCTGGCGCGGCGCGATCCGGATCGGGTGATCGAGGTGGAGTGGGGCAAGGCTGCCGCCCGGGCCTATGAAGTGGACATCGAGTTGAGCGGCTATGACCGCAAAGGCTTGCAGAAGGACGTCACCAGCCTGATCAGCAACATGGGCACGCACATCATCGCCTCGTCCAGCCGGCTGCTGGGCCACACCGGCGAAGTGGAGATGCGCTTCACCCTGCGTGTACGCGACTTCGAACAGCTGTCGGGCCTGCTGAGCCGGCTGGTGGCGCTGCCCAACGTGGTCGACGCACGCCGCGTCAGCGGAGCCTGAACACTGCGCGTTCTCAACCGGGAGCGGTAGCGGCGCAATGTTAAGCTGCCCACGTTAACCCACCTTCGTGAACCCATGAACGGACGCAAAGACCAGCACGACCACGGGGTGTCGGGCCGCACCGAGCCCACCCTTGGCAACCTCGACAGCCTGGACGGGCCGGCGCCCCAGTCCCGGGAGGACGACGGGCTGCCCAAGTTCACGCTGGATCCCGACCTGCGTCGCGGCGGGTCGTCGCGCCCGCCGGTGCATCGTCCCAAGCGCCGGGGCTGGATGGTGCCGGTGGTAGTGCTGATTGCCATCGGCATCGGTACCTCGCTGTGGATCGGCCAGGACAGGCTGCGCGGCTTGGTGCCGAACACCGAACTGGACGGCATCCTGGGGCGCGCGGAAACGGCGCTGCAGGAAGGCCATCTGGATGGCAACGACGGCAGCAGCGCGCGTGAGTTGTTCGAAGCGGCGCGTGCCCTCCAGCCGGACAACGACCGCGCCCGCGACGGGCTGCGCAATGTGGGGCAGGCCGAGATCGCGCGAGCGGATGCCGCACTGCAGGCCCACAAGCTGGACGAAGCGGATCAGGCGCTCACCGCGGCGCGCGAACTGCTCGGTGGCGGCAGCGATGTCGATCGGCTGACCCAGGCCTTGGCGGCGGCGCGCAACGGTGCGGTGCCTACTGATCGCCTGGTGGATCAGGCCCAGCAGGCGTTCGCCGCGGGCAAGCTCGAAGGAGACGATGGCGCAGGCGAGCTGTATCGCCGCGTGCTGGCGGCCGATCCCAACAACGCCGTGGCCAAGCATGGCCTGGAACAGGTCGGCGACGCGATCGCCGGCCAGGTACACAAGGCGCTCGATGCAGGCGATCGCGCGCAGGCGGCGACCCTGGTCGATCGTCTCGCCGTGCTGCTGCCCAATTACGCGGAACTGCCCGCGCTGCGTGCGGCGCTGGTGCAAGAGAACCAGCAGAACAACGGCGCCCTCAGCGATGCCATCAAGCAAGGCCAGGACGCGTTGCGCGATGGCCGCATCGTGGGTCCCGGCGAGGACACCGCGCTGGCGCACTTCAAGGCGGCGCTGGCGATCGATCCGGACAACGCCGATGCCAAGGCCGGCATGGGCCAGGTCGCGCAGGCGCTGATCGTGCAGGCCAATGCCGCCGCCGAAAACGCCGACCCTGCGCATGCGCGCCAGTTGCTGGATCAGGCAGCAGCCATCGCGCCGCATTCGGCCGACCTGGCGGCGGCGCGTGCCCGCATCGGTGGCGAAGGGCGCAAAGCAAACTCAGCGCAGGTCGCCAACGACATCGCCAGCGATGTCGCAGCCGACAGCAACGACAACCTGCAGCATCCGCCGCTCACGCCGCAGCAAAGCGCTGAACTGGCCCGCACCATCCAGCGCGCCGATGCGGCCGCGCGGCAGGGCAACCTTATGCTGCCCCCGGGCGAGAGCGCCTATGACCTCTACCGCCAGGCCCTGGCCATGGACGGCAACAATGAAGCGGCGCGTCACGGGCTGGAGTCGCTGTCCGGCGTGGCCGTCCAGCAGTTCAACCAGGCGCTGGCCAGCGGCAATCTTCCAGCCGCAGGCAATCGACTCGCCGACCTGGCCGATCTCTCGCCGGGCAGCGCCAGCCAGGGCGAGCTGCGTAACCGTCTCGCCGGTGCATGGATGGACCAGGCCGAACGGGAATTGCAGAACGGCGATCGCGCCAGCGCGGCGCAGGCGCTCGATAGCRCACGCAAGCTTGCACCCGGCAATCCGCGCCTGGCGACGTTGACGGCGCGCCTGCAATCGGGCGGCTGATATGACGGTGCTTGTGTTCGGGGCCAGCAGTCAGATTGGCCATTTCCTGCTGCCGCGGCTGCGTGCGCGTGGCGAATCGGTGCTCGCCCTGAGTCGCCAGTCGCGGCCGGCGCAAGCCGGCGTCCATTGGCTGCAAGGTGCGCTGCCCGGCCCGCTCTTCGACGTGGGCCGCCCCACGGCCGTGATCAACTTCGGCCCGCTGAATCTGTTTGCCCAATGGCTGGCGTCGGCCGGGCTGCCGGCGGCCACGCGCGTCATCGCCACCAGTTCGATGAGCGCCGAGTCCAAGCAGGCCTCGGATGTGCCCGCCGAGCGCGAGCTCTCGCAGTCGCTGCGCGATGGCGAACTTGCCGTCGCCGCCGCATGCGACCGCCAAGGCATGCCTTGGACTATTTTCCGGCCGACGCTCATCTATGGCGCCGGCATCGACAAGAGCCTGACGCCGATCGCGCGTCGCGCCAGTCGGCTGCACATCTTTCCGCTGCCGGCCGGCAGCGGCCTGCGCCAGCCGGTGCATGCGGACGATATTGCCGCCGCCGTGGTGGCTGCCCTCGATCATCCCGAAGCGGCTGGCTTGATCGTGCCGCTGGGTGGCGGCGAACGGCTCACCGCGGGTGAGATGTTCGCGCGCGTGCGCCGCAGCCTGACCACGTCCACCGTGCCGGTGCCGATTCCGGCCACGCTGCTGCGCCTGGGACGCTACGCCGTGCCGCGTCTGCGCGGCCCGTTGACACGGTTGGAAGCCGACCTGATCGCCGACAACAGCGATTTGCAACGGCTGCTGGGCGTCTCGCCCCGTCCGTTCCGGCCCGACGCAACCTGCTGGGAACCGCAGCCCCCTTTGTAGGAGCG
>NZ_JBFTRY010000204.1:0-5848 GCF_056399745.1 Dyella sp. 01N36 | reverse complement strand
GCGCGGCGCAGCGGGCCGGTCGCGCACAGGGTGCGCTCCTACAACAAGGCGGAGGCGGATTATTTCGCCTTGTAATCCTGGTACGACTTTTCTTCCACCAGCTGTGAGCCCAGCTTGAGGTTGATCTCACGCTTCACTGCAGCGCGGTCGTCGTTCTGAAAGTACACCGCGCGGGCCAGTTCGATGAACTCGGCGTCGAAGGCCTGGGCTTTTTCCTTCAGGCGGATGCGATCCTCGATGTCCCACAGCGACTCGTTCACCGCCAGAAGGCGGGCGCGTTCGGCGGTGATGTCGGTCTGCGAGGCTGGATGGCTGGCCCAGGTGGTGTTGAGCAGGTCCAGCTCGGTGCGCACGTTGGCCAGCTTGGCCGCGTCGGTGATCTGCTTGGATTTGATTTCCAGGATGGTGATCTTGTCGATCAGCTCGCCGTAAGAAACCGGGACTTGGATAAGGCTCATGACAGCTCCGAGGGTGCAGGGCTTTCGCAACGTGCCGCAGGGGTCACGGCAGTCGGCCGGAAAAGTGCACATGATAGAGGGTCTTTGTCGGATCATTCAGTTCGCCATTCAGCCTGCCTCGCTAGACTGGTGACGCAACGCCCACCCAATGGAGAGAGAGAGTCCATGTTCACCCCCCGTATCGCCGTGTTGTCCCTGGCAGCCCTGCTGGCTATCAGCCCGTTTGCCGCCAGTGCCCAGTCCCAGCAGCCGGCGCGCAACGGCGTGCTGGTTCGCAACGACGGCATCTATATCCGCTGTGACCAGTGCGGCACGGTGGAGTCGATCGACCAGAACATCACCCAGGGCAACGACCACAGCATGGCCGGCACCATCATCGGCGGCATCGCCGGCGGCGTGCTGGGCAACCAGGTCGGCAAGGGCAAGGGCAACACCCTGGCCACGGTGGCCGGCGCCGTCGGCGGCGGCTATGCGGGCAACCGCATCGGCGCCAACAGCGGCCGTCCGAACGCCAGCTACAGCTTGCGCATCCGCATGGGCAATGGCTCCTATGCCAATGTGACGGTGCCCGATGCCAGCGCAATCCGCACCGGCGATCTGGTGCAGATCGATCCGCAGGGCAATATCACGCGCATCCAGTAAGTCGCTGCACGATTCAAACAAAAAGCCGGTCTGCGAAGACCGGCTTTTTTCTTGGCTGACGTCAGTAAGGTCAGCGGCGCAGGCGCGCGTCGATGTCGTCGAAGAAGGCTTTCGGCAATACCGCCCGCACCGGCACCGACCACCAATGGGCCTGCGCGAAAGTCCGGCATTTCACGGCATCCTTTTCCGTCATCAGGACTGGCTTGCCGTCGAACGGAAAATCGTTTGGCACAAAGGCGTGGTGATCGGGAAACGGATGCTCGATCACCTGCAGGCCCTGCGCACGCAGGCTTGCAAAAAATCGCGCCGGGTTTCCGATCGCGGCGATTGCATGCACGGTCTGGCCGGCGAAATCCGCCAGTGGCTGTGCGTGATCGTCGACCAATGCGCGTGCCATGCCGCCGTGCAATTCCATCGCGATATCGCCGGGCGCCACGGCACCACCGTTGCAGACGCGATAGTCGACCTTCTGCAGACGCGACATCGGCTCGCGCAAAGGACCGGCCGGCAACAAGCGGCCATTGCCGAAGCGACGCACGCCGTCGATGACGCAGATCTCCAGGTCGCGCGCCAACGCATAGTGCTGCAGACCGTCATCGGCGATCACGACATCGCAACCGGCGTCGATCAGCAGCTTCGCCGCTGTGGGTCGATCGCGCCCCACGGCCACCGGCACGCCACTGGCGCGGATCAGGCAGGGCTCATCGCCGACTTGCGATGGCTCGGCCGATGCATCCAACAAGAGGGGAAGTTTTTGCGTGCCGCCGTAGCCGCGACTGACCACGCCCGGCGTGTAACCGCGCTCGCGCAGACCTTCGGCCAGGGCAATCGTCAAGGGTGTCTTGCCGGTGCCGCCCACGCTCAAATTGCCGATCACGATCACCGGCACGGTCAGTCGTGTGCTGCGCAGAACGCCGATGCGATACAGAGAGCGCCGCAATGCAGTGAGCGCGCCGTAAAGCCACGACAGCGGCCCCGTCCACCATGGCGCAGGCACTGCGCCGTACCAAGCCGATTGGAGACGTTCGGCCGTCGTCATGCCATGGCCTCAGTCACTGGCCTGGCTGTGGAACTGCATGCGATGCAGCGCTGCATAGTGGCCGTTCAAGGCCAGCAGGTCGGCGTGCGTGCCGCGCTCGACGATGCGGCCCTGGTCCATCACGGCAATCTGGTCGGCGTGTTCGATGGTGGACAGGCGATGCGCGATGACCAGCGTGGTGCGGTCCTTCATCAGGCCCTGCAGCGCTTGCTGGATCAATCGCTCGGATTCGGTATCCAGCGCGCTGGTCGCTTCGTCCAGAACGAGGATGGGTGCGTTCTTGAGGATCGCGCGGGCGATGGCCAGGCGCTGACGCTGACCGCCGGAAAGCAGATTGCCGCCCTGCCCGATCACGCTATGAATGCCTTGCGGCATTTTCTGGATGAATTCCCATGCGTTGGCGGCCTGCGCGGCCGCGATGATGTCGGCCTCGCTTGCACCGGCAAGTTCGCCGTACGCGATGTTTTCCGCCACGGTGCCGTCGAACAAGACCACGCTCTGCCCCACCCAGGCAATCTGCCGGCGCAACGACGCCAGCGTGATGCTCTCGTAGTCAGCGCCATCAAGGAGGATGCGCCCCGTCGTGGGCGCATTGAAGCGAGGCAGCAGGCTGACCAGGCTGCTCTTGCCGCTGCCGGAACGCCCCACCAAGGCCGTGACCGTGCCCGGCGCGCAGTGCAGGTTGATGCCGCGCAAGGCTTCGAACTCGCCACGCGGATACACCAGTCCCACGTTCTCGAAACGGATATCGCCCTGGGTGCGTTCCAACACACGCGTACCCACGTCCACCTCGGGCGCCGTATCGATGATCTCGAACAGGTTTTCGGCCGCGGAAATGCCGCTCTGGATATTCGACTGGATATTCGCCAGCCGCTTCAGCGACGGCATCATGCCGCCCATGGCGGTCAGCACGGTGATGAACACACCGGCTGACATATGCTGGATTTCAAACGGTCGCGTCGCCAGAAACACCATCACCGCAAGCGCCAGCGCGGCCACGGTCTGGATCGCCGTGCTCGACTGCGCATTGGTGGAGGCAATCTTGAGGTTCAGTCGCCGCGTACTGTCAGTGACCTCCCTGAAGCGCGCAGCCGCCTGCTCCTGGCCACCGTAGATGCGGATCTCGCGATGCGCCTCGACCGATTCTTCCACAGTACCGGTCACCGAACCCATCATGCCCTGGATGCGGCGACTGATCGAACGATAGCGACGGCTGACGATGCCAGCGATCAGCATGATCAGCGGCACCATCACGAACAAGGCCAGCGTGAGGTACGCACTGGTGCTCAGCATCACGTAGATGAAGCCGATCACGGTGACGCCTTCGGTCACGACCACCTTCACCGAGTCGGTCGAGGCGGATGCGACCTGTTCACTGGTATAGGTGATGCGCGAAACCTGGTGCCCGGAATGCTCCTGGCCGAAGAACGTCGCCGGCAGGCGCAGATAGGCGCCAAACACGTCGCGCTGCATCGCGTTGACGACGTTGCGGCCGATGTAGGACACGCCGTAACTGCTGGCGAAGGTGCCAACACCGCGCACCAGGAAGATCAGCACGATCCAGATCGGCATCCAGAAAATCAGCACCGGATCCTTGTCGACAAATAGCTTGTCGATCATCGGCTTCAGCAGCTTGGTGAACACCGCCAGGCCACCGCCGTCGACAATCATGCCCACGATGGCGATCACGCCCACCACCCAGAAGCGCCGGGTGTAGCCAAACAGGCGCTTGTAGATCTGGCGCGTGTGCGCGTCCCAGATCTTGACCTTGCCGTTACTCACTGAGCGCTATCCGCCTGACTGGGGGTCGTGGCAATGGACAGCTTGGTGAAGCCAAGCTGGCCCAGCGCATCCATGGCGGTGACGACGTTTTGATGCGGGGTCATGGCATCCGCGCGAATGGTGACCTGGCGCTCGCGATCGTCGCCGGCCACGTTGCCGATGGCCTGCTTGAGCGGCTCGACGCCTTCGCCGTGCACTTCATCGCTGCCCACGAAGAAGTGGCCGTCGCGGTCCACCACCACGGTGAGCGCGGGTGCCTGCATGTCGCGTTCTTCCGCGCTGGCCTTGGGCAGGGTCACCTGCAGCCGCGAGTGCTGGATAAACGTGGTGGTCAACACGAAGAACATCAGCAGGGTAAGCAGCACGTCGATCAGCGAGATCACGTTGATCTCGAAGTCGTCTTGCCGACGGTCGTTGCCGATACGCATGCGTCAGCTCGCGCTCGACTCGGCAGCGGCAGCGCGCGGCGCACGCGTGCGGGGCGCAGGAGCCGGTTGGTTGATGGTGAGTTCGTCGAGCAGTTCGGTGGCCTGCTTTTCCATTTCAACGCAGTAGCCAGCGACCTTGGAGCGGAAATAGCGATGCAGCACGTACGCGGGAATGGCGACGATCAGGCCGGTGGCAGTACAGATCAGCGCTTCGCCGATGCCGCCGGCCATCTTCATGGGATCACCCACGCCACCGTGCAGCACTTCCATGAACATGCGGATCAGGCCGATCACCGTGCCGAGCAGGCCGAGCAGCGGGCCGATCAGTGCGATCGTGCCCAGCGTATTGAGATAGCGCTCCATGCGATGGACCACATGGCGACCGGTGTCCTCGATGCGCTCCTTGATGAGTTCACGCGGACGGTTGCGCACAGCCAGCGCCGAGGCCAGCAGCTCGCCCAGCGGCGAACCGTTGGCGAGGGTGGTGAGATGGCTCGGATCGAGCTGGCCCGAGCGGGCCCAGTTGCGTACTTCCTCGCCCAGGCCGGGCGGCAGCACCGACTTGCGGCGCAGGGTCCAGCAACGCTCCAGCACGATCGCCAGGGCGACCGCCGAACAGATCAGGATGGGCAGCATCGCCCAGCCACCAGCCATCAAGATATCCAGCACAACGACTCCGAGCCACTTCGCCAGTCAGGAGGGACGCATCATAACAGTCTCGTCCGGCCGTTCCGCGGCACCGGTGGCAGTTGCGAAAGTCGCCTTTTTGGGGCCTGCGGTGGCGTTCGGCAAGGTCCCGGGCTTATTCGCGCCAGTAGCGAGACTGGCGTTGCCGCCAGGTGGCCGCGACATGGGGCGGCCGATCCGGCGGCACATCGACCTGGATGGCCCCGGCGGTCGCGGTGTTCAGCCATGGCACGCCGGCCTCGTCGTAGCGCTTGATCACGACCGGGCTGGGATGGTGGAAGCGATTGCGCCAGCCCGCCGAGACCAGCGCCAGCTCGGGCGAGATCGCCTGGATGAAGCTCGCACTGGATGAAGTCTTGCTGCCGTGGTGCGGCACCGTCATCACCAAAGGAGGTCCCGGCCGCAGTGACAAGGCCACTGTGGGCTCGACGGCTGCCGTGATGTCGCCGGTCAGCAGCGCCCGGCCGGCCGCCCCTTCCACCAGCAGGACGCAGGAGCGGTCATTGGCCGGGCCACCGCTCCCGCCCGAGGGCAATACGCGCAGGCTCACGCCGTCCCACTGCCAGCGCCTGCCAACCTCGCATGCCGCCATCGGCACAGGCGATCGCTCAGGCTCACCCGAGATGCGTTCCGCTGCGGGAAATGCAGCGGCAACGGCTGGAATGCCGCCTGCGTGGTCGTTGTCGGCATGACTGGCAACGATCAAGTCGAGGTGCTTGATGCCGAGCGCGTGCAATGAAGGAAGCACCGCCGCCTCGCCCAGKTCGAAATCCGACGGATAGCGCGCACCCGCATCGTAGACGAGTGCGTGA